>JBCCER010000053.1:0-26918 GCA_039030175.1 Pseudomonadota bacterium | reverse complement strand
TGACCTTCCGTCTCCGTGCCGGCAACCGGTCGCGACTCGCCACGCTGGGGCGACTTGGCGATTCCGTGGGAGATGTAGTTTACCGCGTCAAAGCGGGTCATGTCCTGCTCTTGTAGGAAGAATACGGCGTGGCTCTCGCGTTCAGAGAACAGCGCGACCAGAACATTGGCGCCGCTGACCTCTTCTCGGCCCGACGACTGCACGTGGATAGCCGCACGCTGCAAGACGCGCTGAAATCCAGCCGTCGGCTTGGCGTCCTCGCCATCGTCACCGATCAGGTTCGACAACTCGTCGTCCATATAGGCAACAAGATCCGCCGACAGTTTTTCGATGTCGACCGAACAAGCCCGAAGGACCGCAATCGCATCCTTGTCTTCCAATAGCGCTAGCAAGAGATGTTCCAGCGTGGCGAATTCGTGGCGCCTCTCATTGGCAAGGCGCAACGCCCGATGCAGTGTCTGTTCGAGATCACGAGACAGCATCAATCATCCTTTCAAAGTCCGGCCTCCATCGGGCCGCTACCGGGGTGAGCATAAGCTCGAGAATAAGTCTGCTCCCTATTCACGCCTTTTCCAAAACACATTGCAGTGGATGCTGATGCCGCTTGGCCAGATCCATCACCTGCGTGACCTTGGTCTCGGCCACTTCGAAGGTGAAGACTCCGCAGATGCCAACGCCTTTGCGGTGGACATGCAGCATGATCTGCGTGGCCTCCTCTCGGCTTTTGGCAAAAAATCGCTCCAACACGTGAACGACGAACTCCATCGGCGTGTAGTCGTCATTCAGCATGAGGACCTTGTACATCGCCGGTTTTTGGGTTTTGACCTTTTCCTCGGTGATGACGCCCGTATCTGAATTGCCGCCCCCCTTGCGGTCGGGACCGGCATGAGGCAGCGAGCAAGCCGTCGACCACGTCTCGCCAACACCGATTTGACCGCGATCGACCCGGTCTAACGTCACGCCATCTACCCTTCTCGCCTATTCGGGCCCATCACCAGCGCCCTCAGAATTGCTCATCGTCCAATCATATGAGATCGAATAGGCAAACGTGAAGGGCTTGACAAATCTACCCACCTATTCGGGGCCGCGCTCAAACGCAAAAACGCCGCCAGCATAAGGCCGGCGGCGTTCGCTCGTCGCATCGTCGGGGATATCGGGGGAGGAGCCGCCGACCAATGCGCCGCTTATCGATTAGTCACGTGGAGCGCAATTAGGAAACCCGAGCAAAATTGTCGACCGTGACATTCACGCGAGCGTTGATCGGAGCCATCGCCTCGTTGGCGACCTTGACCGTCATCTCCGACAACTTGGTGCCTTCAGCAACGAAACCGTCGAAGGTCTTGCGCGCGTAGTTGCCCTGGAGGTCTACAACCTCATTGATGGACTTCGCGGTGACCATCGCCTTCGTCGCGCCAACCGTGTCTTCGATCGTCGCCTGGCTGGCATCAAACACCGTGCGGCCTAGCCCTTCGACACCCTTGGCGAAGGCCGAGCCGGCGGCGAAATAGGCATCGACATTGCCCTTGCCATATTCAACGGCGTCGGACCAGAAGCTGAACATCTGGGTCGAGGCTTTCTCGAACTGCTCGCGGCCGAATGACAGGCCCTGCTCAATGTTCTTGGCAACGGCGTCCTGACCGGCCTTAACAGCGGTCTCGACGGTCTCTTTGGTGTTGTTCACAGTGTCCTCGACCGTCTTGGCAACGGTCTTGGGGGCGGCGGCGGACGCCGCGCGGGTGGTCGAACGGGTGCTCTTGGATGTGGTCATGGGGTTTATCTCCACTATGTGGGGCCGGGCCAGCAATTACCTGGCGCTGGCAATTAGTGTGGGGCTAAATCTCAATGCTTCCGGGCTTTGCTGCGGCGCAACATTCCGCATAAGTAATTGCTCGAATTTGGTTGTCAACTAGATTTTTTGTGCAGTGCACAAAAATCTCTATCCACTACATCGGAGGAAGTAAATTCCGCTGTCGAGAAGCATTCTTTCTTGACCGGGCGCCCTGCATTGTCGCCAATTGCCGCTCCGTCGGAATCGGAAATCATGCTCTGGGAATCGGTCGCCCATGACCTACTGCGTTGGAATTCGAGTGAAGGAAGGGCTTGTGGCCCTTGCCGACGGACGGGTCACCACGGGCAGCCAAATGGCTTCGGCCCGCAAAGTATCGCTGTTCGGCGAAGCGCCAAACCAGTTTTTCATCATGACGTCGGGGCTGCGCAGCGTCCGCGACAAGGTTTTGGCGTATTTGACACAGGAATGGGCGCAGTCGTCGGAGCCCGGTTTTAACGGAATGCTCGACGCGGTTGGTGCGTTTACCGAATGTCTGAGGCGCGTTGCCGTCGAAGACGAAAAGGCATTGGCTAAGTCCGACCTGACCTTCAATCTTCACGCTATCATCGGTGGCCAGCTGAAGCGCGACGGCACGCCGACGATGTTCTTGGTCTATCCGGAAGGCAATTGGATCGAGGTCGATGAGCGGACGCCGTACCTTTCGATTGGCGCGACGACGTATGGCAAGCCGATACTCGACCGGGCGCTGCGATACGATACGGAGATCCGGCACGCCTTGAAGCTCGCGTACCTGTCCTTCGACTCAACGAGGTTCAGCTCGACCGATGTCGGCTTCCCAATCGATATGCTGTGCTACACGGTCGCCGATCGGGTTTGGCGCGAGGACCATTTCGCCTATGACGATCTGGTCGAACAGCGCCAATGGTGGAATCAGAACCTTACCGAACTGGCAGAACGCATGCCGGATGGGCCTTGGCTCGATTCCTTATTGGTCGGATCTGACGACCGCTTCACCCTCATTAGAGCTAGCAGTTCTGACGGGCCGGACCGCTGATCGCCACCGAACCTCGCTAACCCAATTGCATTAGACCAACTTTGTCAAAGGAACGGGCGGTGGCCGATGATGCCGTCTTCGCCAATGTTCAAAACGAAGCAGGGCTCGACCGAGGCGTTGTCGAGCGCGCAGGTGCCGCTGCGGTCCCTTGGCGACACAAAGCGGCGCGGCGGCGGCCAGGGAATGCCCGTCGGGTCCAGCGCGCGGAGTAGAGCAGCGAATTGCAGAGGGTCAGGTTGATTTCCTGGCAAAACGTATCCCGTCAGGAAAAACGCCCCCTCATTGCAGCCGGCTACCAGCCACCAATTGTCTCGCGACCGCAATACACGGCCGACCGGCGGCGGCCCAAACACGCCATCCTCAGCCATCGCAATCTTGAGCGCCGCGACCTCGGTCGCGTCAACCAATCGTTCCTGGCGCGGAACCGCCAGAAAATCGCGCGGGATGTTGGCAATCGTGCTGAACTGGGTGCCACCGGAGAGCGTCAGTCCGCGGTCGATTACCTCGGTCAGCGTCCCGCCCCCACCGCTGGAGGCAACCACATCAATGCTACGGCGCTCGCCGTCGACCGGGGCGTTGTAGACATAGCGGTAATGATCACCACCGCCGGCCTCACAAGCCGCGCGGACATCGTCGGCCCGCATGTAACTGAAGATCGTCGCCCGATAGTCAGCGATTGTCTCCGGCGGACCAGTGTAACTGCACGCCGCCAGCAGCATGGAAGCCGCAAATGCGATCAAGAGTCTCATGTCTCCAGAATACTGCATTCAAATCGGTCCTTGAAGTGGCAATAAGGCGTCAATTCCAAAGAGAACGCTTCAACCATAGCTCGTAGAGTCCTGTCACAATTGTGTTTTTGCCTTATTCTCTCTAGACAGTGATTCGCCGTTTGCGTATCCTTTACTGGCAAATTGCAAACAAAACCGGAACAAGGCTTACGCCCCGTGTTCGGACAGCGACCATTGGGAAAGGGCGGTAGGATGCCGCAAACGGCTTTGCGACAGGGGCTGATCACCCTGCTGATGGTCGCCATTCTGGTTTTTCTGGCTGTGCTCGGTGCCGTGCAAAGCGCCAGTGCCCAGGTTGGCAGCAATCGCTATTCCGCGATCGTCATGGATGCGGTCACCGGCGAGGTGTTCTTCTCCCGCAGCGCCGACAGGCGTCTTTACCCAGCGTCCATGACCAAGATCATGACACTGTACCTGACGTTCCAAGCACTGGAGCGCGGTCAGCTGCGGCTCGATCAGGCGCTGCCGGTTTCGCGTCATGCCGACAATCAACCGCCCTCTCATCTGGCGCTTTCGTCGGGGTCGACCATCCGGGTCGAGGATGCGATCTACTCGCTAGTTACCCGCTCGGCCAACGACGTGTCTGTGGTTTTAGCAGAGGCCTTAGGTGGAACGGAGAGCGGCTTTGCCCAAATGATGACGGCGCAGGCCCGTCGCCTCGGCATGGACGACACCACATTCCGCAACGCCTCGGGCCTGCCCGACAATGGTCAGGTCTCGACCGCTCGGGACATGGCCCGCCTCGCACAGGCCGTCTGGCAAGACTTCCCACAATATTATCACTATTTCGACACTGAGACCTGGACCTATCGCGGCACCACCCATCGCAATCACAACCGGTTGTTGGGCAGCTATGCCGGTATGGACGGGCTCAAGACCGGCTACATTCGGGCCTCTGGATTCAACCTGGCGGCATCGGCTGTGCGCGGCGAATTGCGTCTGGTCGCCGTAATGTTCGGCGGCGAAAGCGCCGACGAGCGTAACCGCCACGTTGCCACCATCCTGGACAATGCCTTCGCAACCGACCGGGCACAGTATCTTATCGTCCATGGCAGCATGCCTTTCGTGCCTCCCTTGCCGGTGCGGCGCCCGTGGAACGGACTGATGGCGCAGGCGGAGGCTGAGCAGCTTGCCCTGATCAGCGCGACCCTCGCGAACGGTGGTACTGGTGGCGCCGAAATCGTCCGAACTAGCCTCAGCACGCCCACTATCGAGACGGGAACAGGAACACGTGCTGTTGGCCCGATTCCGGCCTCAATGGCCAGCGTGCCCCTTCCCGCGCGACCACCCGTTTGGCTGCGCACGCCGCAGACCGCGACTCTTTCTCTCGACGATGAACCGCTTGAGGCGCTGATCGAGACCTTCGCGTTCGAACAGGGAAGCGCCGCGACGTCCGCAGCGGCACCATCTACGGCCTTGTTCGAGTCGGGCTGGGGCATTCAGATCGGTGCGTTTAGGACCGTCGAAGAAAGTCGCTATGCGATGACGGTCGCGGCCCAGCACGCACCCGGCGAACTTGCCGGGTCTGACCCGTCAATTGTCGAGGTAACAACGGTAGACGGCCCTCTCTACCGTGCTCGGTTCCTGAGTTTGAACGGCCAAGCCGCCGCAGCGGCGTGCAGCCGACTAAGCGCTGTCGGCTCGCACTGCATTCAGCTAGCGCCAAACGATCTTCAATAAGGCGCCGGGTCGTCGATCAGTGGCCGCCGCCCCCGCTGAAGTCGGGGCCTGGTATGCCGCTTGCCTCGAGCTGTTCGACGATCTGATCCTTCAGCCGTTCCAACCCCTCATCGTGATGGCTTTCGGCCCGTACGACCAAGACATCTTGCGTGTTTGAGGCGCGCATCAGCCACCAGCCGTCACCAGTGGTGACCCGCACACCGTCGATACCGTTGACCTCAACTCCCTCCTGCTCCAGCCGGTCCTTAACCTCGTCGACCACCGCGAATTTTCTGGCCTCGTCGACTTGAAAACGAACCTCCGGCGTGTTGGTCATCTGCGGCAGCCGCTTCCGATAGGCCGACAGAGGCTCATCGCCACGGCTAACCAAATCGATCAGCCGTACACCACAGTAAAGCGCGTCATCAAATCCGTACCATTTGTCGGCAAAGAAAATATGCCCGGACATCTCGCCCGCCAGCGGCGACCCGGTCTCGGCCATCTTGGCCTTCAACAGCGAGTGGCCGGTTTTCCACATCAATGGGTTCCCGCCCGCCCGTGCGATCTCGTCATAAAGGACAGTGCTGGCCTTCACATCGGCGATGATGGTTGCGCCTTGATGATCCTTTAGGACGTCTGCGGCATAGATGGCCAAGAGCTGGTCGCCCCAGATGATCTCACCATCTTCGTCGACTGCGCCGATCCGGTCACCATCCCCATCGAAGCCGATGCCGATGTCGCAGCCATGCTCGGCCACCGCGCGCTGCAAATCGACCAGATTTGCCGCTACAGTGGGGTCCGGATGATGGTTGGGGAAATCGCCATCGATATCGTCGAACAACAGGACATGCTCGCCCGGCAGCCGCGCTGTAAGCCGTCGCAAAATCTCGCCTGACGCGCCGTTTCCGGAATCCCAGGCAACCTTTAGCGGCCTGGGGCCCGTATAGTCCTGAAGCAGCCGGTCAACGTAGGTGTCCTTGATGTCGATCGTCCGTTCGCTGCCTCTGCCCTCAGCAAAAGCACCTGCACCCGCAATCCTTCCTATCTCCTGGATCTGGTCGCCATAGACCGGCCCTTTGGAGGTCACCATCTTGATGCCGTTGTAGTTCGGCGGATTGTGCGAGCCGGTAATTTGCACACCGGCATAGGCGCCGGTGTGCTTATGGGCGAAATACAACATTGGTGTCGGGCCAAGACCGATGCGCGTCACGGACAGGCCGGCCGCCATCAACCCCTCGGTTAATGCCGCCTCCAGCGACGGCGAGCTGTGCCGTCCGTCATACCCCGTACAAACTTCGGTCCCGCCTTCA
Source organism: Pseudomonadota bacterium (assembly GCA_039030175.1). GTDB lineage: Bacteria > Pseudomonadota > Alphaproteobacteria > DSM-16000 > Inquilinaceae > JANQGH01. Next base: position 20,318 of record JBCCER010000053.1, on the reverse strand, counting down.
CGGACAATCATGGTGCCAAAGGCATGGCCAACGGCTCGGGCGTCTGCCTCGTTTAGCGTTTCGCCCACGATACCGCGAATATCGTACTCGCGCAGCAGGGTCGGATCGAAAGTGTAGGCATCGGTCATAGTGGTGATCCCCGATCGATGGTTATTCTTGTTCGGGCCGCACGGGCGGCCGGCCAATGGAGTAATAGGTCACGCCGGCATCTTCCATCTCCGCCGACTGGTAGATGTTCCGCAAATCCACCACGACAGGTTTCCGCAGCTGTTCGGTCAGTCGCGAAAGATCCAATGCGCGGAATTCGTTCCATTCGGTAACGATCACAGCACAATCCGCGCCGTCAACCGCGTCATAGGCGTTCCGGCAAAAAACCACGTCCAAGAGGAGGCCTGATGCCTCGTCCATGGCGACAGGATCGTAAGCTCGGATCTGCGCACCGGCTTCCTGCAGCAAAGGAATGATGTCGAGGCTAGGTGCTTCGCGCATATCATCGGTGTTCGGCTTAAAACTGAGACCGAGAACCGCGACGGTCTTACCGTCGACTGAGCCGCCGCACGCCTCAACGACACGCTCCGCCATGCCGCGCTTACGGTCTTCGTTAGCTGCAACAACTTGCTCGACAATCCGCTGAGGCGTCCCGTAGTCCCGCGCGCTCGTGGCAAAGGCCAACGTGTCCTTTGGGAAGCACGAGCCGCCAAATCCGGGGCCTGCATGGAGGAATTTGCGGCCTATTCTGCCGTCCAAGCCTATCGCCCTGGCAACGTCCTGGACATTTGCATTAGCCTTTTCGCACAGATTGGCGACCTCGTTAATAAAGGTGATCTTGGTCGCGAGAAAACTGTTGGCTGCGTACTTGGTGATTTCCGCCGTTTCAAGTGTGGTCTCGACCAAAGGCGTCTCAAGCAGATAAAGCGGCCGATAAAGCTGGCGGAGAGTAGCCGCCGCCCGTTCGGTCTCTACCCCAATGACAACCCGGTCGGGCCGCATGAAATCATCGATGGCCGACCCCTCGCGCAAGAATTCCGGGTTTGAGGCAATGTCGAACTCGGCATCGGGGCGGTGTTTTTGGATCGCCTCCTTAACCTTGCGTCCCGTGCCGACGGGTACGGTCGACTTTGTGACGATCACCGCATATCCGGTCAGAGCGTCAGCTATTTCTTCGGCTGCGGCAAACACGTAGGACAGGTCTGCATGACCGTCGCCCCGGCGCGACGGGGTCCCAACGGCGATGAAGATCGCGTCCGCGCCATTTACGGCTTCGGCCAGATCGGTTGTGAACGATAAATGCCCGTTGCGGGTATTCTTGGTCACCAGATCGTGCAGGCCTGGTTCGAAGATGGGGATGTCGCCCTGCCGCAGGCGGCCGATCTTGCGCTCGTCCTTGTCGACGCAAACCGTTTTGACGCCGAACTCGGAAAAGCAGGCACCGGAAACCAGCCCCACATAACCGGTTCCGATCATTGCGATGCGCAATTCTCAGCCCTTTCCAAAGAGACTTGCGGCCAACCGGGCCGGCAGTTCGATGCGCTAGAGGTACGGCCCCAGCTTTTCGCGCACCTTATCCGCCAAATCAGGACGGTCCAGTGCAAATACTAGATTGGCGGCAACATATTGCGCCTTGTCGCCACAATCGAAGCGATCACCCTGAAAGCGCAGTGCATGAAAGGGTTGATTGCCGATCATGCGCGCCATGGCGTCGGTCAACTGGATCTCACCGCCTGCTCCACGCTCGTGGTCACCCAACAACGATAGAATCTCAGGCTGCAAGATATAGCGACCGACGATCGCGAGATTGGAAGGCGCCTCCGCCGGGTCCGGCTTTTCCACAAGGCCCTTTACCGAAGCTGCAGTGCCGTCATCGGTGGTGGGGTCGACAATGCCATAGCGGTCTGTCTGCTCAGGCGGAACCTCGCGGACCGCGATCACATTGCCGCCGAACCTGGCCTGCGCGTCGACCATTTGGCGAAGGACACCGGGCCGCCCCCGAAAGACTTCGTCGGGCAACAACACCGCAAACGGGCGATTCCCAACGATGTGGCGGGCGCACCAAACCGCATGTCCAAGCCCCAGCGCGCCTGGTTGTCTGACCAGGGTAAAGTTGCCGGCGGGCAGATCAGGCGATTGAGCTTCCTCAAGCGCAGCATGTTTGTCGCGTCGCTCTAGCGTCTCGTACAGCTCCGCATGCCGGTCGAAATGATCTTCGATCGCGCTTTTGCCGCGGCTGGTAACGAACACGAATTCTTCTATGCCGGCTTCCTTCGCCTCTTCCACCGCGTATTGGATCACCGGACGGTCGACGACCGGTAGCATCTCCTTAGGCACGGCCTTGGTCGCCGGAAGAAAACGGGTGCCCAGACCGGCAACCGGGAACACGGCGACTTTGACGTCAGCAGACATGGCACCTTCTCGATGAATGAAGCAAAATGAGCGGCAGAAAACGACTCGAGGATTCAGAGCTCAGCCTTTTAGCAGAATATCCTTGGCTTCGTTTAGCTTGGTAGCCAGATAGTCGGACCCGCCTTGATCGGGGTGAACCTTCAGCATGAGCCGCTTATGGGCGTGGCGAATATCCTCATCGCTCGCCCCCTCCTCAAGCCCCAAGATGGCAAATGCCTCGTCACGGCTCATCCCGCCGGCCGTGGCCCGAGGCGGCCTTTGACCGGAACTGCGCGATGTTCCCTCGCCTCCGTCGCGCCAGTCAGGACCCAATCGGCGATCCAGATATGCCTCCAACACCTGGGCGGACTGTTCATCAGAGGCAACTTCGCTAGCGAGGTTGCGCAAATCGGCCTCACCCATCTCATCAAGCGGCTGGCCGGAAAACTGGCCTTCCCTAACAGTGCCACTCATCAGGCCGCTGTCGTGATCCAAGGTCATACGAAAGAACCTTGTATTGATGCTGGATACTCTTCCCGAACTGCCGCCCTGAGCAGCGCGCAGTCGGTCGAACGCAGTTCGAAAGTTGCGGACAAGCGGCAGCAGAAAAAACAGGAGTGGCAGGATCAACCCCCAACGGCCAACTGCCACAAGGAAGATGATGAGCCCCACGATGATAACGATGCCGGCCCACCGTGCCGCCCGGATAACCGATTTGGGATCAGCATTGACGAACCAAGCCGCGACCAAGAGCAGGCCAATTAACGCTCCGAGGCCGAGGACGAGGGCGCCCATCGGACCCTAGGTCTTGCCGACCTGATGCGTGAGTTGCAAGGCGGCACCCCCTTGCTTGCGGCCATAGTCGGCCAGCGCCTTATGGCCACCGGCGGCATAGACAGCGACCGCGCCGAGTAAATCCTTCAATTGCTTGGCGCTCGACATGTCGAACGGGCTGTAGGCACCGCCCGACAAGCGCGCGATCTGCTGGAACACGCGCCCGGCAACCGGGTCACCGCGTTCATGGAACATGAAGACCGGCACGCCAAGCAGTCCCAACTCGCCAGCTTTGTGGCACACCGAATCGACTTCCTCTTCGAAGGCATCGCCAACGAAGACCATGGCATTGACCTTGTCTTTCTTGGTCGTAGAGATGGCGTGAGACAGAACGCGGCCGATCTGTGTCTTGCCGCCAAGACATCGAACCCGGACCATTCGGTCCGCCAAGGCGCGGCTGTCTGACAGAAAGGCTGTGGTCTTGCATTCGCGAAAACCACGGTAGAAGACCAGTTGAACGTCAAGCCCGCCGAGCGCGGCCGTCGCCTCGAACATTTCCGCCTGCAAATGACAGGCGCGATCCCATGTCGGCTCGCGGCTGGCAGTGGCGTCCATCGCAAAGATCAGTCGGCCGCGTTGACCGGCCCCTACGCTGGGCTTGGGCGCGGACGCGACGGCGCGAAGAAAGGCATCGACATCCGACGATCCTTCCGCCGATTGGCTGGGTAGCTTGTCCTTGTTCCGGCTCATGCCCTTAACTTAGGGCGCCAAGGCGCCGACGTCAGCCCAGATAGGACCGTTTGCCGCCGAATTGACCATCGAGATCGATCGCATCGAGTAAGGTCCTCACCTCCTGCCGGGCGGCGAGGTGGCTCATTGTCAGGCCTCCGGCAATGGCGTTGTCACGAAGATCCATCAACGTCAGCCCCATCAGATAAAGTTCGCGAAAAATCACCCGTTCGCCAAACCCGTTCAGCAGCCGAAATCCGATACGGCGCGCCAGCCGTTCAAGGAGGTCGCCCATGTCGCGCTTGTTGCGGGCATCCAACGCACTCAACCGGTTGCGCATGACGATCCAATCAATGGATCCCCGATCGGCTATGGCGCGGCGTTTACGCTGTTCCCAGACGGTTTCTGCATAGGTACTGGGACTTAGGATCTCAAGGGTCTCGGGGTCGACGGTCGCCAGCACATCAAGGTCGACGAAGCTGTCGTTCAGGGGCGTTATCAGCGTGTCGGCCCGGGCATGAACGACACGCGACAGATGGGTGTCGCTGCCCGGTGTGTCGACGACGATGGCGTCGCAAGTCTCGCGTAGCGTTTCGAACGCCTCGGCAACCGCTTGACGTTCGTCATCCTGAGCGAACGCGACGCTGGCGGCGGCGCTTGGAAACACAGGCTTAATGACAGGCATCGGCAGTTCCGAACCGCCCTTTTCGGCAGTTTTCAGCCGGCGCTCGACAAATCGGCTGAGAGTGCCTTGGCGAGCGTCGGTATCGATGACGCCGACCCGGCGGCCATCCCGCATCAGACCAACCATGACGTGCAGCGCCGTCGTCGATTTTCCTGATCCGCCCTTTTCGTTTCCAACGACAATGACATGGGCGTTCAGGCCAGTCGGCTGCTGCACCGGCATCGGCAAGGTCGGCGGCACTGAGGTCATCGGGATCAAACGTTTCTGGCTGAATCAATTCGTTCCTCAGAATAGGGCGAGCAGGTACCGTCTGGCCAGTGATGTTCACATTGGAGACAAGGTTTTGTGACCTTCACGAGAGACAGTTGGCGGAGGCGGCGGACGACCTACGTTTGGATGCAAAGACTATGTGTCGGCACAGCTATTGGCTGCGCACCGGCCACCCGTTTTGGCAGCAACAGGCAACAGGGAGCTTCGAATCTCATGCGTTACCGTCTTGCAATTCCGATGGTCGCCACTGGCGCGCTTTTGGCAGCAGCCATCACCTATGACCCGAGGCCCGCACAGGCGCAAGAAGCGTGCGACGACCGAACCGACTGGCCGTCAAGCTATACGGTCGGCACTGCTAGCCAGGGCGGTACCTATTTCATCTACGGTTCCGGATGGGCGAACCTGACCGCCGAGGCGCTTGGTCTGAATGCTGGAGGTGAAGTAACGGGAGGACCGGTTCAAAATCTGGCCTTGGTTCAGACCGGCGATCTTGAGTTCGGCATGACGACCATGGGACCGGCAGGCCTTGCCCTCAGCGGCGAAAGCCCATTGGCGCCCGGTCTCGCGCACGACCAGGTCAGGGCCATCTTCCCGATGTACGAGACGCCGTTCAAGATCATGACGCTGGCCTCTAGTGGCATTGACAGCATTGACAGCATCCCGGATGGCGCGGTGATCGGTTTTGGTCCCGCCGGCGGCACGTCCGACACCTTCTTCCCATCCATGCTGGAAACGTTGGGTGTCGAGTTCGAGAAGCAGAACGGCGGCGCTTCGGATCTGGCAGGCCAGTTGCAGGACGGGCTGATCGATGTGTTTGCCTTCGCCGGCGGCGTGCCGATCTCGGCCTTCAGCCAGCTCGAAGCCCAAGTCGACGTGAACATTTTCGGTTTCACCGACGAAGAGAGAGCGACAATTCTCGGCGCCTTCCCGGTTGCACCATTCGCAATTCCAGCTGAGGTGTACACATCGACCGACGAAGACGTGCCGACAGTGTCCATGTGGAATTTCGCGATCGCGTCTGCGGATTTGCCGGAGTGTTTCGTCTATCACGTCGTTGACGCTGTGATGTCGAACAATGACGACATGGTCCAGATTCACAGCGCGGCGCGAGCGACCCTGCCCGAGAACCATGAAAACAATAGCCTCATCCCCTGGCATCCAGGTGCGGTGCGTTGGTTTGAGGAAAACGGCTACGACATCAACGACGAGTTGGAAGGCTAGGCATATCGATCGCTTGCAAGCAGGCAGCGCCACGATCCGGTCAAACCGTCGCGCAGCGAGAGCAGTTGTGCGATGGTTGACCGGTTCACGAGATGGGACGTTGCCAGTTGCAAGCGATCAACACCCCTGCCGTTGCGCGCGCCGGGGGCACAAAACGCGGCAGACTGAAAGGACCGGGATCACTCCTGATCGTCCTGCTGGTGGCTGCCGGACTGTTAGGCGTCGTGGCCTGGTTCGCGATCGGCTGGGCGTGGCGTCAGGCAGAAATCGAAGCGCGGACGAGCGTCGAAGCCACGGCCGATCTGTTGGCGACGGGTCTGGAAGGCGTGCTTGCCAAGTTCGAGCCCATCGCGCCGCTGATGGCGGCAAGGCCGGACGTTCTCTCCAGCTTTCAGGCCGAAAGAGACCTTGGACAAGCCGATGACGCCAATAGTCTGGCGGCCACCGTCCAGCAAGCGACAGAGGCCGACGTCGTCTATTTCATGCGCCCAAACGGCGATACGTTCGCGTCCAGCAACTGGCAAGACGACGACAGTTTCGTCGGCCGGAATTTTAGCTTCCGGCCCTATTTCCAAAACGCGATGCGCGATGGGTGGGGGCAGTACTTTGCCTTGGGCACCACCTCCGGTCAGCGCGGCTACTACTTCGCCCACCGAGTCGACGACGGTGACGAGATATTGGGAGTGGTGGTGGTCAAAGTCGATCTCGAGGCGGTTGAGCAAGCTTGGCAGTCTTTGGATGATGGCGTTTTGGTCACCGACGAATACGGCGTCGTCTTCCTCACCAATCGTGGCGACTGGCGTTTGCGGGCTCTCAGCACCTTGGGTGAGAGCGCGTTGCAAGAACTTGCCGAAGACCGGCGTTACGGCGCGATTGAGCTTACGCCGTTGCTGATCTCCACCGTTGCCGCGACACCGGGAGAACAACCCCATTGGCTGCTGGCGTCCGGAGAGGGTCAGAACGCCGATCCGGTCGAATTCGTCTCGGCAAGCCGCAATATGGAGGATGCCGGTTGGACGCTGCATGTGCTCGCCAATCTTGCCAACGAACGTTGGGGCGTGGTGGCAACGGCGGCCCTTGCACTCGTGTCGTCGGCTCTCTTGCTATTGGCAGGGCTGGTCATTTGGCAACGGCGTCGCCGGCTGATCGAGCGGATCGATTTCGAGCAAGCCGCCGCAGAACAGTTAGAGCGCCAAGTTGCTTCGCGAACATCGGAACTGACCGAGACCAACAAGCTGCTCGAACAGGAAATAGACGAGCGACGGCGTGCTGAGCAGGAGTTGCGTCGCATGCAAGCCGATCTTGTGCAGGCAGGCAAACTGGCGGCACTGGGCCAAATGTCCGCGGCCCTAAGCCACGAGTTCAACCAGCCCCTGGCAGCCATCAGGACCTATGCCGAGAATGCAACCCTATTGCTGGAGCGCCGACGCTGGGATGAGGCCAGCGAAAACATGCAGCATATTGGCGATCTCACGCGCCGCATGGCGGAAATCAGCCGGAACCTAAACACGTTTGCCAGACGCCCGGATGACCGTCGCGTCGCAGTAGAGCTCAACGCGCTGGCGGCGAAGGTGATGGCCTTTCTGGCCGACAAAAAAGAAAAGACCGGCGCCGACGTCTCGTTAAGGTCGTCAAGCGAAGAGCTCTGGGTAATGGCCGGCGAGGTTCGACTTGAGCTCGTCGTCCAAAATGTCTTGGCCAACGCCCTCGATGCGGTGGCCGGGAGCAGTCGACGACAGATCACTATCGTGGTGACAAAACAGGTGGAGCGAGCAGCGATTGAAATCGCCGACACCGGTGTGGGTATCGAGCGCGCAACCCTGCAGAAGATCTTCGATCCATTCTTCACGACCAAGCGGACTGGCGAGGGTTTGGGACTGGGGCTTTCGATCGCCTACAATATCGTCAAAGACTTCGAGGGAGAGTTATCCGCAAGGAACGGAACCGACGGAGGGGCCGTGTTCACGATTTCCCTGCCCCTTGCCGACAGCATGCCGCAGGCAGCTGAATAGGACGAGCGGCTCGTGCCCCAAGTGATCTTTGTCGATGACGAGCCGGAAATCCGCAGCGCCGTAGCGCAGGGGCTGAGCCTTCGTGACCTCGACGTCGCTTGTTATGAAAACGCCGATCAGGTCCTAAGGAACATCAGTCCATCCTTTGACGGCGTCGTCATTTCCGACATCCGCATGCCTGGCACCGACGGACTGGATCTGTTGCACGCCGTCGTCGAAATCGATCCAGACATACCGGTGGTGCTCGCAACCGGCTATGCGGAAGTGCCGCTCGCGGTCAAAGCGATGCAGGAGGGGGCCTACGATTTTGTCGAAAAGCCATTTGCCATGGCCGATCTGGCCTCCATCGTCGGCCACGCCATGGAAAAGCGCAGGCTGGTTCTGGAGAATCGCAACTTGCGGGAGGCTTTGGCCGACCGTTCAGGACTGGAACGTATTCTGGTTGGACAGTCCGACGCCATGCAGCAGCTGCGGGCCGAAGTGACGGCGACAGCCTCGGCAAATGTCGATGTCCTACTGTGGGGAGAAACCGGGACGGGAAAAGAGGTCGTCGCCAAAGCAATCCATCAGTTCGGGGGCCGCCCGGCGGGGCCTTTCGTCGCCATCAATTGCGGGGCGCTGCCAGCCGAGATTATCGAAAGCGAGCTGTTCGGCCATGAGCGTGGCGCGTTTACCGGCGCCGTTGGCCAGCGCATCGGGAAGCTGGAGCATGCCAATGGGGGCACGGTCTTTCTCGACGAAATCGAAAGCATGCCACTCGACCTTCAGGTCAAGCTGTTGCGTGTGTTGGAAACGAGGAGCCTTGAAAGGCTGGGCGCAAACACCCCGATCCCATTGGATATCCGGATCGTGGCTGCCACCAAACAGGATCTTGTGAAAGCCAGCGAAGAGGGCCGGTTCCGAGCGGATCTGTACTACCGGCTCAACGTGGTAGTCTTGCGTATGCCAGAGTTACGGCAGCATCGGGAAGACATTCCAGAACTGGTTGCCCATCTCGCCCAAGAAGCGGCGGTGCGATACCAGCGAGAGGTCGAAACCTTCGATCCTGCAGTAATCGCTGATCTGATGGCTCGTGAATGGCCTGGTAACGTGCGAGAGTTACGCAACACGGTTGACCGAATGGTCCTCGGCATCGCGCCGAGCGAGCCCACTCTCGGAGAGAACCTCAGCCTGGCCCAGCAAGTCGAAGCCTGTGAAAAGAGGGTCATCGCGGCGACGCTGGCCGCCAACGGAGGGCGGCTTAAAGAAAGCTACCTTTCCCTCGGCCTCAGCCGGAAGACCCTATACCACAAGATGGTCCGATACGGGCTTCGGCGAGAGGACTATTTGACCGAGACAGATGTGTAGGAAACTACCCATATTTGGCAAAGGCTGGGTGGCCCACTACCCATCGTGAGCCACTTTCGATTTACGCGGTTTCACATAAGCTGTTGAAGAATAGTCATTGTTCACGAAACTCTCGCGTTGGCACGAGCATTGCTAGTTATCGCGGGAACCGCCGAACGGGCGGCTTCGCTGAACAACAAACAAGCTTGAGGAATCGCAATGTTAAAATCCATCGCACTTGCAGCAACCGCTGGTACGGCGCTGCTGATCTCTGGAACCGCGCAAGCGCAGGACGACTGCGACCGGTCTGACTGGCCGGAAAGCTTCACAGTCGGAACCGCCAGCCAGGGTGGGACCTATTTCATCTATGGCTCCGGTTGGGCCAACCTCGTGGCAGAGGAACTAGACCTTAATGGCGGCGGCGAAGTCACCGGCGGCCCCGTGCAGAATTTGGCACTGGTACACACCGGCGAGCTTGAATTCGGCATGACGACCATGGGGCCGGCTCGCGCGGCGCTCGACGGCGAGAGCCCGCTTGCGCCAGGCCTCGTGCACGATCAAGTGCGGGCCATGTTCCCGATGTATCAGACGCCGTTTTCAATCATCACGTTGGCGTCCAGCGACATTGCCAGCGTCTCCGACATTCCGGCAGGTTCGGTGGTCGGGGTCGGGCCTGCGGGCGGCACATCGGACACCTACTTCCCAGCAATGCTGGAAGCGCTTGGCATCGAACTCGAAAAGCAAAATGGCGGCGCGTCCGACCTTGCCGGACAGTTGCAGGACGGCCTGATCGACGTTTTTGCCTTTGCCGCCGGTGTGCCGGTTTCCGCTTTCAGTCAGCTTGAGGCTCAGGTCGACGTCAACATCTTCGGGTTCACGCCCGAGGAAGTCGAACAGCTGACGGCCGAATTCCCCGTCTCGCCCTTTACAATCCCCGCAGACCTCTATGAGTCCATCGACGAGGATCTCGGCGCCGTATCGATGTGGAATTTTGCCATCACCTCGGCGGACATGCCCGAATGCATGGTCTACGAAATCGTCGACACGGTGCTGTCAGACAATGAGCGGATGCTGTCGATCCACGGCGCCGCACGGCAAACGCTGCCTGAGCATTTCGACAAGAACACGTTCCTGCCCTTCCACCCCGGCGCCGTCCGGTGGTTCGAAGAGCATGGCTATGAAATCCCAGAGGAATTGCAGGGTTAACTGCTAGGAGATGGCCCCACCGTCGTAAACGGTGGGGCCGATCCAGCCAAAAAGACAGGACCCCGGTGCACGGTAGACGTCGCCGGATCCGTTGGTCTGTGAGATAATCAGACCATCCTGGCGGCGCTAACGCGGAGCCATGACCGGGATGGAAAGGGATGGAACCGTCATGAGCACGCCCGATCCGAATTCGTCGGTCAAAGAGGACGCCGTCATTGACACCAGCGCGGTCGACGAGGAGCCGCCCGCGTCCAATGAGCGCAAACTATCCGGCTGGGTGCTCTGGCTGTTCTTCACGTTTGGTGTGCTCTACACCTTCTTCCATCTCTATAGCTTAAACGTCGCACCGCTTGAGACGTGGACCTTTCGCATCCTGCACGTCGCCGGCGGACTGGTGCTTGGCTTTGGCCTTATGGCGGCCTGGTCAGCCAACCGCACCGCAGACCATATCGGTCCGAGCCGGGTGCAGGTTCCTGTCGCAATTATCGGCCTTGCTGCGATCGCATATGCTAGCTTTTGCGTGGTCTACGCGCTCATTGGCAATTGGTTCCTAGGCCAGGCAAATCCGCCCGCCTGGGTCTATGGTGAACTCGATCTCGGTATCATCACCCTATCGCTCTTCGGCTCTTGCCTGCTGCTTGCAACAATAACTGCCATTCTCAATGGCTGGGCCTGGCGCGGAAACAGTCGGCGGGTCTTGTGGAGCGACTGGGTCTTGTTGATCGCGTCGATCCTGGTCGCCGCGTACCTGATCCCTCAGTTGGACCGTATCAGGCTCAGCGCCGGTACTCCTTTCTCACTGGCGCCGGACTTCTGGGTTACGCTGAGCGGTGTGCTGTTGATCCTCGAACTCACCCGGCGGGTCGCCGGTCTGGCCCTCGTGACCATCTCCGTAATCTTTATCGCCTACTCCTTCCTGGGGCCCTGGCTGCCTGGCTTCCTTGCCCATCAGGGTTATGACGTGCAGCGGTTCTTCACCTACGTCTATACCGACAACGGCATCCTCGGGCCGACCACGGCAGTTTCGTCGACCTACATCATATTGTTCATCTGCTTTGCTGCCTTTCTTCAATTCTCCGGCGTTGGCGCTTACTTCGTGAACTTTGCCTTCGCGGCAGCGGGACGGGCACGCGGCGGCCCTGCGAAGGTCGCCGTATTTGCCTCTGGCCTTATGGGCATGATCAACGGTACCTCTGCCGGCAATGTGGTTGCGACAGGCAGCCTGACGATCCCGTTGATGAAGAAGGTCGGCTACCGCTCGCGATCGGCGGGGGCCATTGAGGCAGCGGCCTCAACTGGCGGCCAAATCATGCCGCCGATCATGGGTGCCGGTGCCTTCATCATGGCCGAGATCACTGGCATCCCCTACACAGAGCTCGTGGTCGCTGCCCTTATTCCTGCGGTGCTGTACTTCGCATCCATCTACTTCATGGTCGATTTCGAGGCCGTCCGCACCGGCATGCGCGGCATGCGCAAAGACGAGCTGCCCGAAATTCGCCGGCTGCTGATCCAGATCTATCTGTTCGTGCCTATCATCATCCTTATTGGCGCGTTGTTCCTAGGTTACTCAGTGATCAGGGCCGGTACGTTGGCGATCGTTGCCGCCGCTGTGGTGAGCTGGATCACCCCATCCGCATTGCGAGACAAGACGTCTCAGCGCATGGGCCCGTTGACGATCATCAAAGCGCTGGAACTCACCGCCCGGATGTCGATCCAGATCACCGCTGTCTGTGCTTGCGCAGGCATCATTGTTGGCGTGATTTCCCTGACAGGAGTCGGCGCCCGCTTTTCGTCCCTTCTCCTGGGCGTTGCCGAAAGCCCCTGGTTGCCTGCCGATATCGGCCTGTTGCTGGCCATGGTCTTTGCCATGATCATTTCGATCATCCTCGGCATGGGTATGCCAACGACCGCTGCCTACGCCGTGGCTGCATCGGTGGTGGCGCCCGGCTTGATAGAGTTGGGCATCCCCGTACTGGTCGCACACTTCTTCGTTTTCTATTTCGCCGTGATCTCGGCGATCACGCCACCGGTGGCTCTAGCCTCCTATGCGGCCGCGGCGATTTCAGGGTCCGACCCGATGCGCACCTCCGTGACCTCATTCAAGCTCGGTCTGGCTGCCTTTATCGTCCCCTACATGTTCTTCTACAGCCCAGCGATGCTGATGGAGGGGGATTGGGTCGCCATCCTGCATGTTGGCGTCAGTGCATCGATCGGTGTCTACCTGCTATCGGGTGCGGTTCAGGGCTGGTACTTCGGGCGCCTGCCTGCCCTCCTAAGGCTCGCCCTGTTGGCTTCGGCCCTATTCCTGATCAGCGGCGGCTGGCTCACGGATGGTGTGGGGATTGCCATTGCGGTTGCCGTAGCGGCCTATCAACGGCTGGTCGCCGACCGAGCCGCACCCGCCACGGAATGATGCGATGCGGTAGTGGTGGAGAGTACCGAACAGTTTTTCTCGGCAGTCAACTAGGCGCTTCCGCGCGCTACGTTGACGGGATGTTAACGCCAGAACCGCTTGATTGCCGCTTGTTATCGAACCATTTTTGAGCGACGCCGACGGGCCGACCTGCCTCCGGGCGGATTGATTTGAATCGCTCGATAGTTCAGGTTTCCCCGTCTTTAGCTCTCGGTCTGTGACGTGAACTTAGATCAACGGATACTCGCACCATGATTTGGAACAAGCTGCTCGGCGAATTCATCGACATCATCGAATGGACCGATGATAGCAATGACACGCTGGTCTACCGGTTTGAGCGCTACGGCAACGAAATCAAGAACGGCGCCAAGCTGACGGTCCGCGAAGGCCAGACGGCCGTCTTCGTCAACGAGGGCGAGCTGGCCGACATTTTCGCCCCGGGCATGTACGATTTGGAGACGCAGAACCTGCCGATCCTCTCCACTCTGCAAGGCTGGAAGTACGGGTTCAACAGTCCCTTCAAGGCCGAGGTTTACTTCGTCAGCACGCGCCGTTTCACAGACCTGAAATGGGGCACGAAGAACCCGATCATGCTGCGCGATCCGGAGTTCGGCCCGGTTCGCCTGCGCGCGTTTGGCACCTATACGATGCAAGCGACAGACGCGGCGGCGCTGATCCGCGAGATTGTCGGCACCGACGGTCATTTTACCATCGACGAGATCACCAACCAGTTGCGCAATCTGATCGTCAGCCGGTTTGCCAACATTGTTGGCGGATCGCGCATCCCTGTACTGGATCTGGCGGCAAACTACGATGAGTTGGGCAAGTTCGTCGCCGATCGCATCCGGCCGTCCTTTGAAGAGTATGGCCTCGACATTCCGACCTTGCTGATCGAGAACATCTCGTTGCCGCCGGCTGTTGAGGAAGCGCTGGACAAGCGCACGTCGATGGGCGTTATCGGCGATCTAAGCCGCTATACTCAATATCAGACGGCCGAAGCAATCACGGCTGCGGCGGAAAATCCGGGTGGTATGGCGGCTGGCGGTATGGGAATGGGTATGGGCTTTGCCATGGCCAATCAGATGGGCCAAGCGATGGCGACGCAGCAGCAGCCTCAAACAGCGCCGCCGGCTGCCGGTCCACCACCCCTACCTCCTGGCATTTCTTACTATGTGGCGGTCAATGGCCAGCAAACTGGACCATTCGACATGAATGGCCTGCAAGGCGAAAAGAACGCAGGACGCCTAACCAAAAACTCACTGGTCTGGGCCCAGGGCATGGCTACTTGGACCAAGGCAGCAGAGGTCGCGGCGCTGGCCAGCCTGTTCCAAGGCGGCCCACCACCGCTTCCGACTTAAGGCCCGTCAACCCAAGCGCAAACCACGAAGGCGATTGCCCACGTGTCTCGATCAATCCCTCCACCCATGGACCCTGACGAGCTACCCCGTGTCGGCTCGGACCGTCCCGTCGATGAGGAAGACGACGCAACCGACGCCCAGCCGCCGCCCGGTGCCGAGATCGTCGAAGACGAAGACGCGAGCGATCCGACGCAGTTTCCCTGCGCCGATTGCGGGGCCTTGCTTAAGTTCCAGCCGGGCGCGGATGCGATCGTTTGTGAGTATTGCGGTCATGAAAACCCGATCGCCGAAAACAACGAGACGTTGGAGGAACTGGACTTCGAAGCTGCTTTGGCGGCAGGTGCCAGCCAGAGCGATACGATCGAGGTCCAGACAGTCAAGTGCGACACCTGCGGTGCGCAGTTTACGATGGACCCGGAGGTCCACTCCGACGCCTGCCCGTTCTGTGGAACCAACGTGGTCGCACAGCCGCAGACCCATACGCTGTTGCGGCCGCGGGGCGTATTGCCGTTCGATATCGACGGCAAGCGTGCCCGGCAGGAGTTTCGCAAATGGGTTGGTGGGTTGTGGTTTGCGCCCAATAAGCTGAAGCAATATGCCAGGGCAGACGACGCGTTCGCCGGCATGTACGTGCCCTACTGGACCTACGATAGCCAAACAAACTCAAGTTATACGGGCATGCGCGGGACTTACTATTATGTTCCGCAGACTTACACGACGACCGTAAACGGCAAGTCGGTCACCCGAACGCGGATGGTCCGGAAGGTGCGCTGGCGGCCTGTCTCAGGGCGGGTCAACCGCTTCTTCGACGATGTGCTGGTGCTGGGCGACAATAAGCTGCCGCGCAAATATGCCGATAAGCTGGAACCCTGGGATCTGCACAATCTGGCCGGATATGACGAACGCTATTTGGCGGGTTTTCGGTCGGAGACCTATAATATTGATGTCCGCGAAGGCTTCGGCATTGCCCAAGACCATATGGATCGGGTGATCCGCGGTGACGTGAGGCGCGATATCGGCGGCGATACACAACGCATCACCAGCCTGTCGACCCGTCATCAGGACGTGACCTACAAGCACATCTTGCTGCCGGTCTGGCTTGGCGCCTATCGGTTCAACAACAAGACCTACAACGTCTTGGTGAATGGACGCACTGGCGAGGTCCAGGGCGAGCGGCCGTGGAGTTGGGTCAAGATTGCCGGCGCCGTGCTCGCCGGCCTGGTGATCGCCGGGGCCATCTATTTCGGCTACACAACATTCGCCGACGCCAATCCGCCAAGCATCCAAAGCCAGCCGACCACAACGGCACCTGCAAGCACCGACGGAAAGTAACCAGCGATGGCCAGCGCGCCCAACGATCGCACAATCGACTACTACTTAACTGTCGAATCTCCATGGTCGTATTTGGGGCATCTGCGTTTGAAGGAGATTGCCGCAGAAGCCGGAGCGACCATCAGTCTCAAACCCTGCGACTACGGCGCGATCTTCAAAGTCTCTGGTGGGCTGCCGCTCAAAAAACGCCCACCCCAGCGACAGGCTTATCGACTGATCGAGTTGGACCGATGGTCCGTCCACTTGGATGTGCCGATCATCCGCACGCCTAAGCATTTCCCGGTATCGGCGGATTTGGCAAACCGAGTCGTCATCGCGGCGCAGCGGCTGCACCAGGATGCGTTCGGCCTGACCTTGGCCCTGATGCAAGGGGTCTGGATCGAAGAGCAGGACATTGCCGACCCGCATACGATCGGAGAGATCGCCCTGACCTGCGGAATGGAAGGCGAGGCCTTGCTGGAAGAGGCGGACAAGCCGGAGACGGCTGCACTCTTCGAAGCCAACACGAACGAAGCCATCGGTCGTCAGGTCTTTGGGGCGCCCACATATGTTCTCGACGGCGAGCTGTTTTGGGGACAGGACCGTCTGGACTTTCTTGAGCGTGCGCTAGCAACGGATGCGACCTAAGCCCTAATTGGAGAAACCGAACATGATCGTCGGCCTACCCAAGGAGATCAAAGACCAGGAGAGCCGCGTCGGGCTGACGCCCTCTTCGGTGCGCGAACTGGTCTACAATGGGCACGACGTAGTCGTCGAAAGCGGTGCGGGCAGCGAGATCGACCTCGCCGACGACCTATACCAGACGGCAGGTGCGGAAATCGTTGCAGGTGCCGAGGAAGTCTTTGCTCGGGCTGACCTTGTGGTGAAGGTCAAGGAACCGCAGCCGAACGAATGCGCGATGCTGCGCAACGACCAGATCTTGTTCACCTATTTGCATCTCGCGCCGGACCCGGAGCAGACGGAGGCTCTGCTGAAGTCGGGCGCTACAGCCATCGCCTACGAGACCGTCACGGACGCCCAAGGGGGCCTCCCCTTGCTATCGCCCATGAGCGAGGTGGCTGGACGTATGGCGATCCAGGCGGGCGCCCATTGTCTGGAAAAGCCGGTCGGGGGACGTGGCGTCTTGCTCGGTGGCGTGCCCGGTGTGCCGGCGGCAAAAGTCGTCGTTATTGGCGGTGGTGTGGTCGGAACGAATTCCATTCGTATGGCCATGGGTCTGGAAGCCCACGTGACGGTAATCGACAGAAACCTTCACAGGTTGAAGGAACTCGACCTTCACTACGGGAGCCGGATTAGCACGATCTATTCGACGGTCGCTGCGATCGAGTCGGAGGTCCTTGACGCGGACCTGGTGATTGGCGCGGTTCTCGTTCCCGGCGCCGCCGCTCCAAAGCTGGTCACGGCTGAGATGGTGCGCGGCATGCGCCCCGGCTCGGTCCTGGTCGACGTTGCGATCGATCAAGGTGGCTGTTTCGAAACCTCGCGCCCGACGACCCATGCCGACCCCACCTATGTGGTCGACGAGGTGGTCCACTATTGCGTGGCGAATATGCCCGGTGCCGTCGCCCGCACCTCAACCTTCGCTCTCAACAATGCCACCTTGCCCTTTGTGGTGGCCCTAGCGAACAAGGGTTATCGCAAGGCGCTCTACGAAGATGAGCATTTGCGTCGCGGACTGAACATCCATGGCGGCCGGGTGACGAACCAATTCGTCGCCGAAGCCCAGTCGCTGGGCTTTACCCCGCCGGAAGAGGCACTCGGTCTCTAACTATCTGCAATCGAGATCGAAGCTGTAGCTCGGTCGGTCGCCTGACTCGATCTCTAGAACCCCTGAAGCACCCCGATAAGCGCCGCTACCGCCCGTGATTACAATGACCAACGGTGCAGATTCCTGCGTCGTGTCGTTGACACGCTGAAAATTCGTCGATCCGACAAGCAGCCCGTCTGGAAGATCCACCTGAAAGTCGGCCACAAAAAGATGCTCCCCCTCATCGCTCAGCTGGGCAAGGGTCGACACGAAGTATAGGGCGCCGGCCGGGTTGCCATCTTGATCGGCAAGTTCTCGCAGCCCGACACGAATGTCGCCAGGGCTGTCCCCTTCAGGAGGATGATCGATGATGTTCGTTGTCTTGTTCACCCCGACCAAGCCAAACGAACCGCACACTAGATCAGCTGTCTGGGCACTCGCGGAAACCGTAATGGTAAACGCTAAAGAAAGGGCAGAGCCGGCAACCATTGAAAGTGAGCTTTTTCGCATCGGAACACCTTCACCCATGCAAGAGAGAACAAGGAATTAATGGCACGCGCTAGCCTAAAGCCGCGCCAGACGTTCCAACAACAGAGCGAAGAACCCTTCCGCATCCACTTTGTTTAAAACGAAACAGTTTTTCGGTTTGTCCGTTTGCCCCCACCAATCGACAAGAGTAGCGCCCATGGACAATTCCGAGTGGATATCGATCGCCACTGCGCATTGCTTCCCAACGAAAAGGTCGGGCTTCAAAAGAAAAGCGATCACACAAGGATCATGCAGCGGACCACCATCGTTACCATAGCGCTCCACATCGAAACGCTCATAGAAGTCCAGCATCTCGGCCGAAGCGATACCAACGGCGGTTCCCAGCGCTCGGAGATCGTCGATAAACTTGCGGTCCATCAGGGCCTTATGCGTCACATCAAGCGGCGCCTTGACCAGCTTTGCGCCACTTGAAAAGACGACGTGGGCGGCATGGGGGTCGACAAAGATGTTGAACTCCGCGGCCGGCGTTGTGTTGCCACCTTCAAAGTAACCGCCGCCCATCAGGACAATCTCCTGGATCCGGGGCACGATCGCTGGTTCCTTGACCATGGCCATCGCGATGTTGGTTAGTGGACCAAGCGGACAGAGCGTTACCGTGCCGGACGGCTCATTCATCAATGTCTCGATGATCCAGTCGATGGCGTGCTGCGGTTGCAGCTGCATCGTGGGTTCTGGCAAATCCGGCCCGTCGAGGCCGGTCTTGCCGTGCACCTCCTCCGCCGTGACCAAGTCGCGTACCATCGGCCGAGAGCAGCCCGCGAATACCTTGATGTCGGGACGGCCTGCCAGTTCGCAAAGTTTCCTTGCGTTAAGTTGGGTCAGCGGCAACGGTACGTTTCCGGCGACCGCGGTGATGCCCATCACCTCCAACTCGGGCGAGCCAAGGGCGGCCAGGATCGCGATGGCGTCATCCTGACCAGGGTCCGTATCGATGATGATCTTGCGCGGCGACATGGGCCTGATCCTCTGTTTGACGAGAGCGCCTCGCTAACATCCCGACGGCCACCGCGCAAGTCGACCCAGGCATGCCCGATCCGAGGCGAAAGAATATTGCGGAACCTGCTCCGCAATGGGTCGCGGCAACCTCTGTCCAGCAAACCTCTGCTTACTTTGCTGCTTTCTTTTTCGCACCATTCGAAAGCTATTGAAGGCGCTCACGGATCTGCAAAACTCTAATTAAGTCGAGCGAAACTAGACGCTTATGTTGCAACGCAACATTGGAGGAAACCCCATGTCGATCTTCGAAACAACGGATTTCGACAATCATGAACAAGTCATCCATTGCGGCGATTCCGAAACCGGACTTCGCACCATCATTGCGATCCATGACACCGGTCGAGGTCCATCCCTCGGCGGATGTCGAATGTGGAACTACCCCAGCGAACGGGCCGCGCTTCGCGACGTCTTGCGCCTATCGCGCGGTATGACCTACAAGGCCGCGATCGCGGATCTGAAACTTGGCGGCGGGAAATCCGTGATTATCGGCGATTCGCGCCGCGACAAATCCAAGGCATTAATGCGCGCCATGGGCCGAGCGGTCGAGCAGCTTGGCGGACGCTACATCGTCGCCGAGGATGTCGGCACCACGGCCGACGATATGGTCGAAATCAGCACGGAAACCGACCATGTCAGCGGCCTGCCTGAAGCCATGGGCGGAACCGGCGACCCGTCGCCCGCAACCGCCTTGGGAGTTTTCTACGGCATGCTGGCGGCAGCCGAACATGCGGGTTGGCGCGAAGGTCTGGCAAACAGAACGGTCGCGATCCAAGGTCTGGGCAACGTAGGCACACATCTGTGCCGATACCTTCTCGAAGCCGGCGCGCGCCTCATCGTTTCCGATATCGATCAAGCAGCCGTCGACCGTGCCGTAAGCGAGTTTGGTGCCATAGCGGTCGGCAGCGATGATATCCATGCAGTCGACGCTGATATTTACGCGCCCTGCGCCCTGGGCGGCACAATCAACGACCAAACCGTAACCGAGCTGAAAGCCAAGGTTGTCGCCGGTTCGGCTAACAATCCGCTGGCGCGGCCCGAGCACGGCGTTGTCCTGCGCCAACGCGGGATTGTCTATGCGCCAGACTACGTGATCAATGCTGGTGGGCTGATCACTGTGGCCGAGGCAACGCTCGGCCACGACACCGACGAAACGACGCGCAAGATCGAAAATATTCGGGATATCACGCGCCGGATTTTAGAGCAGGCGGACGCGCTAGACATCGCGACCAGTGCCGCCGCGGACCTGCTGGCAGAGAGGAAGTTCCGCCCACACGACCCTGCGCTCGCGGCCTAATGATCCCGAAATAACTCACGAAAAAGC
>JBCCER010000052.1:0-26934 GCA_039030175.1 Pseudomonadota bacterium | reverse complement strand
GCTGGCGTTCATGCTGTTTGCCGGCGGTATGCAAATCGACTTCGACGAAATGCGCGGTCGTCGCGTGACGATCGGCATGGTCGCGGTCCTCGGCACGATCATCTCCGTTGCTATCATCGCGGTTTCGTTTTGGGCGCTGGCCATGCTGTTCAGCTTCCCGATGCCGTTCATCTGGGCATTGGTGTTCGCCGCGCTGATCAGCCCGACCGATCCGGTCGCCGTGTTGGCGACCCTGAAGGGGAGCCGCATTCCCAAACGGATCGAAATCGTTATGAAGGGCGAATCGCTGTTCAACGACGGCGTGGGCATTGTCCTGTTCGCGGCGTTCATCCAAATCGCGATCGGCCAGGAAAGCGTCGTGATCGGCGACATCGTGTTCGACATGATCGTCGAGAGCGCCGGGGGCGTCGCGCTGGGGGCCGCCGCCGGGTACCTCACCTATCTGGCCATCAGAACGATCGACGACTATGCGATCACCGTATTGCTCACGATTGCGTTGGTCACCGGCGGATATGCCCTCGCCCAGCATATCGCCGTAAGCGGACCGATCGCGATGGTCGTCGCCGGTCTGCTGATCGGCAATCGGGGCGTTAGCCGGGGCATGAGCCCCCAAACTCGCGGCTACGTAAATTCCTTTTGGGTTCTGGTAGGCGAAATTCTGGACTCTGTTCTCTTCTTCCTGATCGGCTTGGAAGTGCTGATCGTCCATTTGGACTACACCCACCTCAGCTTCACTGCACTGATCATTCCCATTGCCCTCGTAGCCCGACTTGCGTCTGTCGCCCTGTCGCTGCCGGCGACCAGCCATTGGCATGGGATTCGCGGCAAGACGATCACTCTCATGACGTGGGGCGGCGTTCGAGGCGGCATCTCGATTGCGCTGGCCCTTTCGATTCAAGACGAGACTTTTCGCGGACCGCTTCTTTCGGCCACCTATGCCGTTGTTTTGTTCACAATGATCGGCCTCGGGCTGACCATCTCGGGTGTCGCAAAGCGGCTTCATCGCGACGAAACCACGGCAAAATCGTCCCGTCATAGCTGATCAGCAAATTGGTGATTAGCGCACGCTTGTCAGCACGCCGAGCCGACCACATACTTGCACCATGGTCGCGTTAAAGAACGAATGGACGGAACCCTTCTCGGCCGACGACGTTGGTACGGTCGAGCGCGTCTGCGATCACCCCGGCTGCAACGCGGAAGGGGTCTATCGGGCGCCAAAATCGCGCACCGAGCTGAAGGACTATTATTGGTTCTGCCTGGACCATGTGCGCGCCTACAACAAGGCCTGGAACTATTATGAAGGGCTGTCGGACGACGAGGTCGAGCGATCGCTGCGCGCCGATACGGTCTGGCAGCGCAGGACAAAGCCGCTCGGGTCATGGCGTGCGCGCGAACATTGGCTGCGCGAGAAAGTCGCGCGCGACTTCGATCCGGACGGCGCCGGATCACGCGAGGAGCACACCGCCCATTCGTCGCCTCGCCACAGCTATGGATCGGATTTCGACAGAGCGCTAGCAGTCCTTGGACTTAAGGCGCCGGTCGACTGGGTCATCGTCAAGATCCAATATAAGCAGTTGGTAAAACGACACCATCCCGACGCCAATGGCGGCGACAAGGACGCCGAGGAGCGGCTGAAGGCAATCAACCACGCTTACGGCATTTTAAAAGCGGCGCTTTCGGACTAAGGTCCCCGCCCTCTCACACACGCGCAATCTAAAGAACAGTTAAGAGACACCGCATGCCCTCCGACATGTCCCCGGACTCCCTGCCCGATATCAAGCTTTCGGTGCGCCAATCCTTCGGCATCGACAGCGATATGGAAGTGCCGGCCTTCAGCCAGGGCGGCGAATACGTGCCTGACGTCGACGACACCTATCGCTTCGATCACAACACGACACTCGCGATCCTGGCCGGCTTTGCCTTCAATCGCCGCGTCATGATCCAGGGGTATCACGGCACCGGAAAATCGACTCATATCGAGCAAGTTGCCGCACGCCTTAACTGGCCTTGCATTCGCATAAACCTCGACAGCCACATCAGCCGCATCGATCTGATCGGCAAGGATGCCATTGTCCTGCGCGACGGCAAGCAGGTGACCGAGTATCGGGAAGGCATCTTGCCCTGGGCCTTGCAGCACCCGACCGCCCTGGTCTTCGACGAATACGACGCGGGCCGGCCCGATGTGATGTTCGTAATTCAGCGGGTGTTGGAGGTTGAGGGCCGCCTTACCTTGCTGGATCAGAACAAGATCATTCGCCCCCACCCTTCCTTCCGCCTGTTCTCCACGGCGAACACGGTGGGGCTGGGCGACACTACAGGCCTTTATCACGGCACGCAGCAAATCAATCAGGGGCAGATGGACCGCTGGAACATTGTCGCGACGCTGAATTACCTCGACCATGACGACGAGATGAATATCGTCCTGGCCAAGATGCCGGACTATGACAATGACGAAGGGCGAGAAGAAGTCAGCTCCATGGTTCGGCTGGCCGACCTGACCCGCAGCGGCTTCATGGCTGGCGACATTTCGACGGTGATGTCGCCGCGCACGGTGATCACCTGGGCTGAGAACAAGAAAATTTTCGGGGATCGAGCCTTTGCCTTCCGTACCACCTTCCTGAACAAGTGCGATGAGGTCGAGCGACCGGTGGTCGCCGAGTATTACCAACGCTGCTTTGGCGAAGAGTTGGCGGAGGAAATGCCGCTGTCATGAGCCTATCTCGGCGCTGGAATACAGGCATTTGCTAGGGGTGCTTTGACGACCCATGTCTCAGCAAAAGGACGACCCTACGGAAACGTTCAAGCAGGCCACCGCCGCCTGCTTGCGCGCAATTGCAGACCGAAAAGAAATCACCGTCACGTTCGGTAGCGAGGCAACGGGCATTGCCGGTGATAGAGCCCGCCTGCCGGCGCCGCCGCGGTCGATTAGTCCGGAAGATGCAGCCCGTGTGCGCGGAGCGGCCGACCAGGTCGCGCTGAGGCTGCGCCACCATGATGCACGCATCCATGCCGAGCGCATGCCCGCAGGCGAAACTGCCCGAGCCACGTTCGACGCGTTAGAGCAAGCAAGATGCGAGGCGATCGGTGCCAACCAGATGGCTGGAGTGGGAGAGAATCTTCAAGCCGCGCTGGAGGACCGATATCGCCGCCAGGGATTCGAGGCGATGACCGAGCGCGAGCAAGTTCCGCTTGCCGAGGCGATCAGACTGTTGGCGCGCGAGGCAATGACGGGGCAAAAGCCGCCCGAAGTGGCCAAACAGGCATCCAACCTTTGGCGGCCCTGGATCGAAAAGCGCATCGGCAAGAAGCTCAATACGCTGGGTGCCTTGCTTGACGATCAGTATGCCTATGCCCGAACCGTGCGCGACATGCTGTCAGACATGGACATGGATGTCGGCGCGGAGGACGAGGCAGACCCAGAGCAGAACGACGACAGCCAGGATCAAGATCAGGAAGAAACGGATCCCCAGCAGCGGCAGGGCGAAGAAAGCTCGATGGACCCGGACAGTGTCGAGGGCGACCCGTCCGAAGGCGAGGAGATGGAGGCCGACGGTTCTGCCGAGGAGATCGATGGAGACCTCGCCGAAACCGCAGGAGACGATGATCCCGATGCGCCTGGTCGGCCTTGGGAACGGCCCGAAGGCGACATCAACGATCCGTCTCGCATGGTCTACCGGGCCTTTGCGACCGAGTTCGACGAGATCACGGACGCCGCGGACCTGTGCGACGGCGACGAGTTGACGCGCCTGCGACTGATGCTCGACCAGCAGCTGCAGCACCTTCAAGGCGCGATTGCCCGGCTGGCCAACCGGCTACAGCGGCGCCTCATGGCGCGGCAAACCAGATCGTGGGAGTTCGACCTGGACGAAGGCATCCTCGATGCCTCGCGGCTAGCGCGCGTGGTGGTCAACCCCCTGTCTTCCTTATCCTTCAAGGTCGAAAAAGACACCGATTTCCGTGACACCGTAGTCACCCTGTTGATCGACAATTCAGGCTCGATGCGCGGGCGACCGATCGGCATTGCCGCTATCAGTGCCGACATCCTGGCCAGGACGTTGGAACGGTGCGGGGTCAAGGTTGAGATTCTGGGTTTCACGACGCGAGCCTGGAAGGGCGGCATGTCGCGTGAAAAGTGGATCCAAGCAGGCAAGCCCGAACGGCCTGGCCGGCTCAACGACCTTCGGCACATCATCTACAAGTCGGCGGACGCACCCTGGCGCCGTGCACGCAAGAATCTAGGCCTGATGCTACGTGAAGGCATCCTGAAAGAGAATATCGACGGCGAAGCGCTGCTGTGGGCTCATGAGCGGCTTTTGGCCCGGCAGGAACAGCGGCGTATCCTGATGGTCATTTCCGACGGGGCCCCTGTCGATGACAGCACTCTGTCGGTCAATCCCGGCAACTATCTCGAACGCCACCTAAAGCAGGTGATCGACTATATCGAGAGCTACTCTCCGATCGAAATCATCGCCATCGGCATCGGCCATGATGTGACCCGCTATTATCGTCGGGCTGTGACGATCGTCGATGCCGAGCAGCTTGGTGGCACGATGGTCGACAAGCTGGCGGAATTGTTCGACGAGACCCCGCCTGCTCCGGTGCGGCGGCTGGCCTCATAGCCAGCAAAGACTTTTGACCTAACTGTCACCTCGCCAACGGTGCAGACCCCGCCGCTGCATTTGGTCACACTAGATTTTGCAAATCAGTCTCATTTGCGGACTTGCAAACCATCGGCCGGAGCGATAAACCTCGCGAGTGATAATCGATATCATTCGCACGGCCACTCTGAGCCGTGCATTTTCCAGGAGGACAGTTCGATGGACATCGCCAACCTAGGCCGCAAGGTCGTCTTCACTTCAGCAGTCTCGCTGATTGCCTTGATGGGGATCTCGGCAGCACAGGCGCAAGAGCTTAACATCTACTCGTCGCGCCACTACGACACCGACGAGGCGCTCTACGACAATTTTACTGAGCAAACTGGCATTACGATCAACAGGATCGAGGCTGGCGCCGACGAGCTGATCGAACGGCTCGTTGCAGAAGGCGCCAACAGCCCGGCGGACTTGTTGATCACTGTCGATGCCGGACGTTTATGGCGCGCCGACGAGGCGAGTCTTCTACAGCCGGTAAACTCAGATATACTGGAAGAGCGGATCCCAGAGTATCTGCAGCATCCGGACAATCACTGGTTCGGTTTCTCAAAGCGTGGCCGGGTGATTGTCTACAACGTCGATGACGGCGCGCCGGAGGGGTTGGAAAACTATGAAGACCTTGCTGACCCAGCCTATGAAGGCATGATCTGTATCCGGTCCTCATCGAACATCTATAACATTTCTCTGATGGCCTCGCTGATCGAGAATGTCGGACCCGAGGCCGCGCAAGCCTGGGCCGAGGGCGTCGTCGCCAATATGGCTCGCGATCCGGAAGGCAATGATACGGCACAGTTACGCGCAGTGGCCGCCGGCGAATGCGCTTTGGGTGTGTCCAACACCTACTATGTCGGCCGTTTGCTGGCATCCGACGACGCTGACGACCGCGCGATCGGCGAGCAGTTGGGCATCATCTTCCCGAACCAGGACAATCGCGGCACCCATGTGAACATTTCCGGCGCCGGCGTTCTGGCCAACGCGCCGAACCCGGATGCTGCGGTCGCGTTCCTGGAGTATCTCACAAGCGATGAAGCCCAAGGCTACTTCGCCCAGGGCAACAACGAGTATCCGGTTGTCGAAGGTACTGCAGTACCCGGACCGATCGCCAACTTTGGCGACTTCCAGGAAGACAATATCAACGCCGGCATCTTCGGCGCCAATGCCGCCGAGGCCGTGCGTATCTACGACCGCGCTGGTTGGCAATAACATAGAACTTGCCGAGAGCAGACCGCTGGTCCGTACATAGGGGCCAGCGGTCGACTCTATCAATCCCACAAGAGGGTAGAGAGAGACCACCAGGAGGGGCGATGACGTCTCGCCATATCGGCGGCGGCATTCGCCTGGTTCTCATCGCCAAAGAAGCCAAAGCAAGTCGGACCGCTCCCTGACATTCCGCATGTAGCGCACCCATCGACGGATCTGAGAAAAGCCAAGACCTCGGCAATTTCCGGAACCAAGTCCACGGCCGGAGCCATGAGATCGTTTTCCGTCGTCTCTAACCCGCTTCCGGTCGATGTCGATGCTGAATAGCGAGCGAATACCTGAGCCGTCGACAGCTCAATTCCAGGATTGATCAGCAGGACCGCGCATGGCGGTTCGCCTGCAATCGGCGTCACCAACTCGCCGATGCCGCTCATCTGACTGCGACGACTCTGCAAACAGACGGGTACATCGGCGCCGAGTTGCAGGGCCGCCTCGTGCACTCTCGGATCGCCAATGTCGATTGACCAGTGGCGGGCGAGAAGCCGCAATGCAGCAGCAGCATCAGCCGAACCGCCACCAATTCCTGCGGCCGCCGGTAAGTTCTTTTCCAGGCGAAAAGTGACCGAGGGCTGTCGGTCAAACACGCGACCGAGAAGCAATGCAGCCCGCAGCACCAAGTTATCGTCAGAAGTTGGTACAGACTCGGCGAATGGCCCCTCAACCGTCAGCGTCAAACCCGCGCTCGGCACCAACTCGAGCAGATCCGCAGCCTCAGTAAAGGCTACAAGACTGTCGAGCAGGTGATAACCGTCCGGCCGCCGGCCAACGATTTTCAGACTGAGGTTGAGCTTAGCGGGTGCAGGCTCGCGCAGTATTGCCTGTTCGCCGATCAACGGGCGTCGGAGTGCTGCTCGTCCTCGACGAGAATACCGTCATCGAGCAAGCCATCTCGCAGCTTGGCCTCGATCTCGGCGATACGCTCCTCATCGGTGTCGCTACTGAGCGCACGGCGCCATTGAAAGCGGGCTTCCACCAAGCGTCCGGCGACCCAATAGGCATCGCCCAGATGATCGTTGATTTCCGGATCTCCCGGCTCAAGCGTTACGGCCAGTTCTAGCCATTCGATGGCTTCATCAAGACGGCCGGTACGGTAGTAAACCCAGCCAACACTGTCGGCAATGAAACCGTCCTCGGGCTGCAACTCGATCGCCCGCAGCAACAGTTCCTCCGCCTCATCGACATTGATGCCTCGGTCGGCCCAGGAGTAGCCGAGATAGTTCAGCAGATAGCCGTTGTCGGGGTTGATATCGATGGCGTGGATGAAGTCTTGCTCCGCCCTGTCCCAAAGGCCGGCACGCTCCAATGCGATGCCGCGTCGATACAGGAACGTCCAATCCAGTTGGACAAGCTCTGGCTGACGCTCGGCGGCAACGTCGTAGGCTTCTACGGCTTCATCAAACCGACGCTGCACACGTAGCAGGTCGCCGCGCTGAACATGAGGTTCCGCGGCATCGGGCGTCGACTCGGCAAGGGCCGCCAACTCCTCGAGAGCTTGGTCGTAGCGTTCCAGTTCCCCGAGCATGGCGGCCCGGCGCAACGAAGCTAGGTTTCCGTGGCGGGTCCCGGTCTCCAGAATCGCGTAGGCCGCAAGCGCATCTTCGGTCGCGTCGGCAGCCCGCAACGCATCGGCCAGCAACAACTGTATCTGGGGCGCCTCTGGCCACAAAAACTGGGCAAATCGAACATATTGTAATGCAATCTCCGTCGCATCTTCCTGCATCAAAGCGCTCGCGATCTGATAGAGCGCCTCGCCAAGACCGACGCCAGCGCTGCCTACAGGCCGGGGAACGGTCTCACCATTTTCCAAACGCTCCAAGGCGGATGCAAGCGCGATGGATTGGTTCCCGGCCTCCACCACCTCAGAAAGGAGTTCGATCGCCTCGTCGCTGCGTCCATCACGGCTGAGTAGGGATGCCAACGCCTCGACCAGCAATTCCGTCCGCGCGCTCTCTAGTGCCAGGCGATACTCGGTTTCAGCCGGCGCTGTCTGATTTTCGAGGTCGAAAATCAGAGCGAGATGTAGGTGCGCGAGACCGCTAAATCCGTTGGTGTCCCTAATCTCGTCCAGCGCGGCATCGGCCGCGACGACATCGCCCTGACCTGCCGCCACCCAAGCCTCGGCGAAAGGCAAAGAGAACCAAGTTACGCCGGTCCGCTCCATCGCTTCGACCAGTGCTGCCGCCCGTTCGAAGTCATCGCCATCCATCGCTTCAACGAAGAGCAGGAAGTCGACCAACTCATTGTCGAGTTCTTGCTCTTCGGCCAGATAGGCGAGCGGTAGCGCGTCGGCCACGCCATTTGCGAACAGAGATAGTCGCAATGCCTCGCTCAAAACCGCGTCGTTATCCGTGTCGGTCTCAAGCACATCCCTCATGAAGGATGCAGCGGCTGAATAGTCGCTTCGAGCAGCGGCGATTGTACCCGAAAGGTACGCGCCGGCGTGCGAATGGGCATCCACCGTTACCGGATCGGAGGCGACGGCAGTTCCCCCGATAGACAGGAGGCCGATAACCGCGACCCCGGCTAGAAATCTTGTCGCCGGCAATCTGTTGGATTGGCTCATGGCGAGTCTCTTTCGCTTGTTGTCATTCCAGCGTTCTACATCGGCTCTTGGCAAAGCAATGTCACATATTCGAATAGTTAGGGCCACCGCCGCCCTCGGGGACGGTCCACACGATATTTTGAGCAGGGTCTTTGATGTCGCAGGTTTTGCAATGGACGCAGTTTTGCGCGTTGATCACAAAGCGCGGGCCGCCGCCTGCATCGTCACCGACGATCTCATAGACACCTGCCGGACAATATCGTTGGGCCGGCTCGTCATACTCGGGAAGGTTACGGTCGACCGGTACCGATGGATCTTTCAGTTTCAGATGTGCCGGCTGATTTTCTTCGTGGTTGGTGTTGGACAAAAATACCGAGGACAGCCGGTCGAAGGTGATCATGCCATCGGGCTTGGGATAGTCGATCTTCGCGGCCTTGGCAGCCGTCCGCAGCCCCTCGTGATCTTGATGGCGATGGTGCAAGGTCCATGGGCTGAGGCCTCGCAGCCACATCTCAGCCCCACTGTAGAGCGTTCCAGCGACCAACCCCCAACGGTAGGCGGGGCGGCAATTTCGGACCGCGCGCAGTTCCTTGTAAATCCAGCTCGACCGCAGCGCCTCAGGATAGCTGTTCAACTCATCGCCCTGCCTTCCTTCGGCGAGGGCATCAAAGGCGCTTTCGGCGGCAAGCATTCCGCTTTTCATGGCAGTGTGATTGCCTTTGATCTTGGGCACGTTCACATAGCCTGCCGAACACCCAATGATCGCACCGCCTGGGAAAACAGGCTTCGGGATCGACTGAAGGCCGCCTTCATTGATCACCCTGGCGCCATAGGACAGCCGCTTGCCGCCCTCCAGCACGCTGCGGATCGCCGGGTGGGTCTTGTAGCGGTTGAACTCCTCGAACGGCGACAGATAGGGGTTTTTGTAATCGAGGCCGACGACAAAACCGACCGAGACCTGATTGTCATCCAGATGGTAGAGCCAGCCGCCGCCGTAGGTTGACCGATCGAGCGGCCAGCCAAAGCCGTGTACGACCAGCCCTTGCTCATGCCTGGCCGCATCGACTTCCCAGATCTCCTTAATGCCAAGCCCAAAGGTCTGCGGATCGCAATCGCTCCGCAGATCAAACCGTTCGAATAGGGTCTTGGTCAAAGAGCCACGCGCACCCTCGGCAAACAGCGTGTATTTGCCGTGCAACTCCATGCCTGGCGTGTAGTTGGCGGTGTGCTCTCCATCCTTGCCGATGCCCATATCGCCGGTGGCCACGCCATTGACCTGTCCGTCATCGCCATAGACCACCTCGGCGGCGGCGAAGCCCGGATAGATCTCAACACCTAAGGCCTCTGCCTGCTCGGCCAGCCAACGGCAAACATTACCCATCGAGACGATGTAGTTGCCGTTGTTGTGAAGTTCCGGCGGCAGCAACAAACCGGGCATTTTGAACGAGCCGCGTTCGGAAAAAAGACGGAACTCGTCGCGCGTCACCGGGACGTTGAGTGGCGCGCCCTTGTCCTGCCAATCGGGGATCAGTTCGTTAAGCGCGCGCGGCTCCAACACCGCCCCCGACAGGATATGGGCGCCGATTTCTGAGCCCTTTTCCAAGATCACGACAGAGATATCGGTGCCCGCGTCGGCCGCAAGTTGCTTCAGGCGAATAGCCGCGCTCAAGCCAGCCGGACCGCCGCCGACGATCACGACGTCGAACTCCATCGATTCCCGTTCCATGAACCTTCCGCTTTCCTGTTGCCACGGCGCCCATTGCTTGGTGGGATGCGAGCCCATGCCCTTGGAACGCAAAGCACCATGAAGCAAATGGGTCTTCAACCATGTCTCAACCAGCCCCGCAACCGTTGAAGGCGCTGCTGCGCTGGTACGAGGCGATGGGCGTGGACGAGATCCATGGGGACCAGGCGGTTGACTTCACCGCCCTACCTGCCAGCGCCAAGAAAGCCCAGCCTGCCGCTTCGCCGGTTGCCGCGGCGCCACCTCCGGACGCGCCGCCCCGCGCGGCTGCCGCGCCCTTGGGCACCGCGGACGCCAGCAAGTCGGCGGTGGCGGTCGCTGAGTCGGCCACCAGTCTTGAACATCTGAGATCAGCGTTGGCCGCCTTCGATGGCTGCGCGCTCAAGGCGACGGCGACGAACCTGGTCTTTTCAGATGGCCATCCTGATGCGCCGATTATGGTGATCGGCGAGGCGCCCGGCGCCGACGAGGACCGTCAAGGGC
Organism: Pseudomonadota bacterium; assembly: GCA_039030175.1. Taxonomy (GTDB): domain Bacteria; phylum Pseudomonadota; class Alphaproteobacteria; order DSM-16000; family Inquilinaceae; genus JANQGH01. The sequence continues at coordinate 16,253 of JBCCER010000052.1, read as the reverse complement.
TGCCTTTCGTCGGAGTTTCCGGGCAGCTGCTGGACAAGATGCTGGCCGCGATAGGATATGACCGACACTCGGACGACCCGTCCAAGTCGGCGTACATCACCAACATCCTGCCGTGGCGGCCACCAGGCAATAGAGCACCGAGCGCCGGCGAAATTGCCGTTTGCCTGCCCTTTATGCACCGCCATATCGCACTGAAACGACCGAAGCTGCTGATCCTCGCGGGTGGGACGTCTGCTAAGACACTGCTGGATACCACGCAGGGCATCACCCGGCTGCGTGGACAGTGGGCGGATCTTTCGATCCCCGGGCTTGACGCCCCCGTCCCTGCCATGCCGCTTTACCACCCGGCCTATCTATTGCGCCAGCCGGCCCAAAAGCGCCAGGCATGGCGCGACCTGCTTGCCGTGCAAGAACGGCTGGAAGCGCAGTGACCATTCCAACCCTCATCAACCCTCTGGGCGTCGGGATCTAACCAATGGCCAAAATCGACGAAAGCCGGCCGTTTCTTGCGGTCAATATTGCCGTGATGACCGTGTCCGACACCCGCGACCCGTCGACCGATACGTCAGGCGACACGCTTGCCGCGCGCCTGACATCGGCGGGTCACACATTGGCGGACCGGAGGATCGTACCAGACGATGTCGATGCCATTTCTGAGCAAGTCCAGGCATGGATTAGCGATCCGTCAATCGATGTGGTGCTGTCGACCGGGGGAACCGGGGTCACAGGTAGGGACGTGACACCGGAAGCGTTCGAAAGCCTCTACGAGAAGCCCATTCCGGGGTTTGGCGAGATCTTTCGTTTGATCTCGTTTGACAAGATCGGCACCTCGACCATTCAGAGCCGCGCCACGGCCGGTGTCGCAGGTGGGACCTACCTATTCGCCCTGCCCGGCTCGCCCGGTGCCTGCAAGGACGCCTGGGACGGCATTTTGAAGGACCAGTTGGACAATAGGCATCGGCCCTGCAACTTCGTTGAGTTGATGCCGCGTCTGCAGGAGCGTTAACGCATCGATCTTGGGAATTTATTCTTGTTTTGTTCCTGATCAGCGCTATGATTGGGAATGTCATCCATTTCTTCTCACAGACCTGCTCGGGGACGAGGGGCCATCAGCAATCGGGATGGCCGCTTCGAACCGCATTACCACGAGCTGGTGGACGATGGCTGGGGCGGCCCCTTCGATGAGGAGGAGCCGGCGCGGCTCGAAACAACGCTGCTGATCGACCGGGCGCGGACGATCGTCAATCGCAACAACTCGCCCGACATTCCCTTCGACCAGTCGATCAACCCCTACAAGGGGTGCGAGCATGGCTGCATTTATTGTTACGCCAGACCATCGCACGCATTTTTGGGCCTTTCGCCCGGCTTGGATTTCGAGACCAAGATTTTCTACAAGCCCAACGCGGCTAAGCTGCTGGACAGGGCCTTTCGCGCAAAAAACTATCGCGCTAGCCCGATCGCCCTGGGCGCCAACACAGACCCCTATCAACCGATCGAGCGGCGGGTGAAGGCGACGCGATCCATTTTGCAGGTCTTGGCAGGTTTCAACCATCCTGTCGGCATCATCACCAAATCCGCGCTTGTGCTGCGCGATCTGGACATTCTGGCGCCCATGGCGGCCCGCAACCAGGTGAAGGTATCGATTTCGATCACGACGCTCGATCGACATTTGGCCCGCGCGATGGAGCCCCGTGCCTCGACCCCCTCCAAGCGATTGGAGGCGCTGGCAAGACTGACGGAAGCCGGTGTGCCGACGGCCGTGATGTCCGCGCCCATGATACCGGGCCTGACCGATCACGAGATGGACGGCATTTTGGAGGCAGCGGCCAGGGCTGGCGCTGTCAGCGCCGGGTATACGATGCTGCGCCTGCCGCTGGAGATCGCCGACCTTTTCACAGAATGGCTTAAGCAGCATGCGCCGCTGAGGGCCGAACGGGTTCTGAGCTTGGTACGACAGACCCGAAACGGTGCCCTTTACGAGAGCCGCTTTGGCGAGCGCATGCGCGGTGAAGGACCGATCGCCGACCTTCTGAACCGTCGCTTCAACGCGGCATGCCGACGGTTGGGCTTGGGCCGGATGCGCTTTGATCTCGACTACAGTCGGTTTTCCGTTCCGATGGAGACAGAGGATCAACCATCCTTGTTCTGATTCGATCAGACCAATTCCCAATCGCCAAGCTAGACTGCAAATGATGGCGTTCCGATTCGGAGGCAATGGGTGCCGGATTTTGTCTTAGAGGCTGAATTGGGGGCGCCCGGACGGGTCATTGCCGGCATCGACGAGGCGGGGCGCGGACCTTTGGCCGGTCCGGTCACGGCGGCAGCGGCGGTCATCCCGATGCCGCTGCCCGATGGCCTGGACGGGCTGGACGACAGCAAGGCGATCTCGGCGGATCGCCGGGCAACGCTGCTGAAGGCCATTAAAGCGCACTGTCATGTCGGAATTGGCTGGGCCAGCGTCGAGGAGATCGATGATCTGAACATTCTTCAAGCAAGCATGCTGGCCATGCGCCGGGCCCTAATTGCACTCCCCCTCGAAGCGGATGCCGTGTTGGTGGATGGAAACCGCGTGCCTGCCGACCTTTCGTGCCCCGGTCACGCGGTGATCGGGGGCGATAGCAAGAGCCTTTCGATTGCCGCAGCGTCAATCGTCGCAAAGCAGGTCCGAGACGCCGAGATGATGCGTCTGGCCGTGGAGTTTCCCGGCTATGGCTGGGAGACGAACATGGGATATGGAACCAAAGCGCACAGGGATGCGCTTGGCACGCTGGGGGTGACCCCTCATCACCGGCGCAGCTTCGCCCCGGTCACTCGGCAACTGGCAATGGCGCTCACTTAGCGACAGGAGAGGTCGGCTTTGGCGCCGACCAGCGCAGCCATGAACCGTGCCGGCTGTTGAGCGCGACGTGGTTCAAATCGGGCTCAGCAGCCCGAACGTATTGGCCGACATAGGAAAGCCATTCATTCAGCACAACCAGCCGCCTGGCATTGTCGACCTTGTCAAGCCCGGCATCTTTCGCGCAGTCGATGCATGCTAAGGAGAGTGTGGTTGGGTTTTCAGATGGTTGACCAAGGGACGTTTCGTGCTGGCGAGTCCGATCGGGATCGAGCCGATCACCAACAGCGTCGAGCATGGCTGCAACATGATCGCGATGGTCGGCAGTCGCCTTAAACGCCTTGCCGCAATGTTCAGCCAACCAGGGGTCGAGGGGTTTCAGAAAACCAACGACCAATGAATGAACCAAGTTGGGCGCCCTGATCAGCCTCATCCAGGCCCGCATGTCAATCCGCTGGCCGCGCTCGCTCAAGGCGACCTCGAAGGCCTCCTCGGCACGGCGGCGTGCCTCGTGCATTTCCGAACTCATCTCGATGCGCCGGTCTGACGCATCGGACATCATTGTCCGAACGCCATCCCCGGCGGCCCGATAGATGCCAGCGACTGCCTTCGCCAATGCGACCTTGGAACCATGCGGCCACAAGATGAAAGCCATCAAGGCGCCACTGACCGCCCCCAAAAACACTGTTTCGACTCGGGTCACGGCAGTGGTGATGCCCACCGGGTCGATCAGCGTGAACAGCACCACCACAACGGACGTAAAGGCGGCTTGTCCCGCCAGGAAACCGATGACACCCGGGGCGTAGGAAGCGAAGAAAATGGTGATCGGCAGTAGAATCCATAGAGCCAGGGGGCTGTTGCCAAACAGAAGGATGATGACAGCCGCAATCAAAAACCCGATGGCCGTTCCGACGACGGCTTTGAGGGCCGTCGACGTTGTTGAGGCCGCACTGGAATGCACCACCAACATGGCAGCGAGCGTGATCCAGAAGCCATGCGCGACCGGAACTATTTGAGCCACAACGACCGCCAGTGTCATCGCGGCTGCAGCACGGACGCTGTTGCGAAAGATTACGCCGTCAGGGCTGGCACCTTTGATGAGGATTCTGCGAATTCGATCAAACATCGCCCCCGCTTCGTCGGTGATCGGCCGTATCTCCGGGATCACCTTTGTCGGTTTCACCGACACGCCGGCGCCAAGCGCAATTGCCGCAGCTCCCTCTACCCAAACCGCCATGTGTGAAAGGGCGATGATCGGGAAGCTGAGCCTGACATCGGCCGGCGCAGCATATTCAACTCCGCGGTCGTCGACGGCCATCTCTGGCTGGTGGATCGCGGCGGTATCCACCATGCGATAACTGGCCAGCAGCGCTTCTTCCATGGCCGAACGATCTTCTTCGAAAGCGCTTGGGTCAGCCTCTCCCAAAAGCACTGCACTGGTCCGTCGAAACACGCGGATACAGCCGGGAACCAAATGGCCGTGCGCATGAGGGGGCTGGTCCTCATCAAGAATGTGGCGCGTCACGTCAAGCGCCTGTTCCAGGTGCTGTACCAAATGAAGCAAGCCGACGTCCCGCGCCATCGGTCCGGCCGGACGGAAGGGCTCGCTGGTTTTTCGTCGCGCGTCGATCATGGCGTTCGCCGCCCGTTGATAGCCAGCCTCCGCCGCATCCCGGTCGTCGATCGCGTTGAGCGCATCTGCAAGACCATCGCAGGCCTCGGCCAACGATCGGCGGAGCAACGGCCTACGATCTATGGGCCACAGAACAAGACTGGCGACCAACGCCGCAAAGCCGCCAACCGTCCAACCGATCACGCGTGAGTCGATGGTCGACGCGGACAGTGGGTCCAAAACCGCGAGCGAATAGGCCAAAGCGATCGGAGCCATGAAGGAAGAGGCATACCCGCCAAACAGTGAAGCGAACGATACGGCGAAGATGATCAAAAACATGGCCACCGCACCTGCGACTGGAATGCCAGAGAACAGCGAGCCAATGACGATCACGATGTCACCGAACACAATCATCGCCAGATAGGCCATTGCCCGCGGCTTCGTCGGTCCACCAAAATTGGCGAAGACCATCGCGACGAAGCAGGCGAAGGCCGCGAACGTAGAAAGCTGTCCAAGATCAAGTGGGACCTTCAAGACCCAAAAAAGGGGCGTAACGACTAGCAGTGCGCGCGCGGACTTCCTGAGGTTGAGAAAATCGGGGTCCCGTTTCCGCAGCCAGTCTTTGATGTTCATGGGATCACTTTCGGCCGGAACACGCTGGGATGCTGTATGGTCGCCGTGAGGAACTAGCAGGGCAAGTGCAAAAGCGCGAGAAGGATCGCGGCCTTGAGAGACAGTAAGTCGTTTGGACGGAGGGCGAGTTGGTCGCCCAACATCCTGTGGCTACCGGGGAGGTAAACCACAACAAGTTGTAACTAAAAACATAACGGCTTCAGATTATACGTCACATTCGATTCACCAGATAACCATCTGACTCAATTGAATTATTGACGAAGAGATTCGCATGAATCATGGTGTCGCAATGGCTAAGACGACGCCCTTCAAAAGTCTGCCCAGTGATCAGATCCTGCGTGGCGACTGCATCGACCTGATGCGCGCTTTGCCGCAGGGCAGTGTTGACTGTGTCTTCGCTGACCCACCCTACAACCTCCAACTTGGCGGCGAACTGCATCGGCCGAACAACAGTCGGGTCGACGGCGTCGATGCCGATTGGGACCAGTTCGCGCATTTCTCCGACTATGACGCGTTCACCCGAGACTGGCTATCGGCCGCCCGCTACGCGCTTAAGCCAGAGGGCAGTCTTTGGGTCATTGGCAGCTATCACAACATCTTTCGCGTGGGCGCGATCTTGCAGGATCTCGGATACTGGATTCTAAACGACATCGTGTGGCGCAAATCGAACCCGATGCCGAACTTTCGCGGCACTCGCTTCACCAACGCCCACGAAACCATGATTTGGGCGGCCCGGTCGCAAGACGCCAAGTACACCTTCAACTACGAGGCTATGAAGAACCTGAATGAGGAGTTGCAGATGCGCTCCGACTGGGTGCTGCCGATTTGCAGCGGGCAAGAAAGGCTGCGGGACAGTGCGGGCCGAAAACTGCATCCAACCCAAAAGCCGGAAGCGTTGCTCTACCGGATTCTTCTGGCATCGACCAAACCAGGCGACACTATTCTCGATCCGTTCTTTGGCACCGGAACGACCGGCGCCGCCGCGAAGAAACTGGGGCGCCACTATATCGGCATCGAGCGCGACCCTGCCTATCTTGCCCATGCTGAACAACGCCTTGCCGAGATCGCCGGACCGACTGACCCTGAGGCGATCAAGCTGGTGGCTAAGCGAAGCGAACCCCGCATCCCGTTCGGCTGGGTTGTCGAACGCGGCTTGTTGAAACCGGGTGACGCGCTGTTCGACCATCGACGTCGGTATCGCGCCAAAGTGAGGGCGGATGGCACGCTGGTCGCGGCGAACGGCTCTGGCGAACACCGGGGGTCGATCCACAAAGTTGGAGCGGCCCTGCAGGGCGCCCCAAGCTGCAACGGCTGGAGCTTTTGGCATTTCGAGCCAAGCCGCGGGCGCCTCGCCCCAATCGATCTGCTACGTCAGAAGCTAAGGGCAGAGCTGCACTGACATTCTCGCGCGTTGCCGCTGCATCGGAACCCGTGCTAAGCGCATCGAAATGGACCAAGCGACACCCTCGAGCACCGACCAACCGATTGCCCGCCTTGGCGTCCGGCATCTGTTCGTCCGCGATTTGGTCGTGGACGCCCGCATCGGCGTCTACGATCACGAAAAGACGGCGACGCAGCGGGTTCGTCTCAACATGGACCTCGCTGTCGAGGACAGCACAGGCGAGGATCGTATCGAAGCCGTGGTCAGCTATGAACCGTTTGTCATCGCTGCGCGCCAGCTTGCGCTCGAGGCCCACAGCGATCTTGTCGAAACACTAGCCGAAAAACTTGCCGCATTCTGCCTGCAGGACCGGCGGGTGATGACCGCCCGCATCCGAGTCGAGAAGCTAGATGTCTTCGAAGATGCTGGGTCGGTAGGCGTGGAAATCGAGCGGCGCCAGAATACTTGAATTGGTTCTACGGGACCGGTCCCAATATATAATTGTTCGGCAATGCCGGCTAGTTATCAGCTAGAACTCATCGTTACGGGCCTCTGTAACCCCTTGTCTTGCAAGCATATCGGCGCGCTCGTTTTCTGGGTGACCGGCATGGCCCTTGACCCAACGCCAGTCGATATCGTGGTCGCCGATCGCCTGTTCCAGGCGTTGCCATAGATCGACATTCTTGACCGGTTTCTTGGCGGCCGTGCGCCACCCATTGGCGCGCCAACCTGCCAGCCACTGCGTAACGCCATTTTTGACATAGACGCTGTCCGTGGTCAGTACGACTTTCATCGGCCGTTTGAGGCTCTCCAAGCCGCTAATGGCCGCCATCAACTCCATTCGGTTGTTGGTGGTCTCAGGCTCGCCACCATGAAGTTCCTTCTCGTGCCCGTTCCACCGCAAGACTACGCCCCATCCCCCTGGGCCGGGATTGCCGGAGCAGGCACCGTCGGTGAACATCTCAACCGCCGAACGGCTCACGGATCGAGCCCATAGGCAGCGGGACCGGTCACAGCCTGGTGAAAGCGCAGTTTGGCCCAGTACTCCAAAGGGTCTTTTGGCTTGACCAGTGCCCCTTCGGGCGTGTTCAGCCAGTCATAAAGGCGCGTCAGCAAAAACCGTAGGGCGCTGCCACGAGCCAACAGAGGCAACGCGTTCAATTCTGGGGCCGAGATGGGACGGCTAGAACGGTAGTTCGACAACATCAACTTGGCTTTGGTGACGTTGAACGCACCGTCTGGCTCAAAGCACCATGCGTTCAGACAGATCGCCACGTCATAAGCGAAGGCATCCGTGCACGCAAAATAGAAGTCAATCAGGCCGGTGAGGCTGTCACGCTGGAAAAAGACATTATCGGGGAACAGGTCGGCATGGATCACACCGACAGGCAGTTCTTCGGGCCAGTTGGTCTCTAGCCACTCGAGCTCCGACAGCAAGTCGCCGCCAAGGCCTGGCTTCACCTCATCCGCCCGATCAACGCAGGCCTCCAGCAAGGGCCGCCATCCGCTGACCGATAGGTTGTTGGCTCGCGCCATCGGAAAGTCCTCGCCGGCGGAGTGCATCTCAGCCAGCGCTCGTCCTAGCTCAGCGCAATGGGTTGGTCGAATCCGTTTCGGCCACATACCGGAAAGGAAGGTGATGATTGCCGCCGGCCGACCGGCCAGAGTGTGCAGCGCCCGCCCGTCCGGCGCTCTGACAGGCAGGGGGCAAGCCACCCCCTTGGCGGAGAGATGCTCCATCAACCCCAGGAAGAATGGCAAATCGTCTTCGTCGACCCTCTTTTCGTACAGCGTCAGGATGAACTGGTCCTGCTCTGTCACCAGCAGGTAGTTCGAGTTCTCAACGCCTTCGGCGATGCCTTTGAGTGACAGTACCTCACCCAGCCCGTAAAGGGCGGCGAAGTCGGCGACCTCTTCGTCGGAAACATCTGTATAGACAGCCATGGCGCCGGAAAGTGGCCGGATCAGTTGCCTCGGTCAACGGTCACTGTAAGGATTCTCTCCCGTGCTATCGGTCCCAAGATCATAGCACGGGCCAATCGGCACCTTGCCGCTGCCGTCGGGGGGGTCGATTACATAAGTGGGCTGACATAGGCCGGACAACCTACCTCTTAGATGACGCACCAGCTTCTGACCGTCAGCGACGGTCGTGCGGAAGTGAGACGTGCCCGGGGCGAGATCGGCATGATGCAAGTAATAAGGTTTGACACGGGCGCGCACTAAGTCTCGGAACAGCTGCTCCAGGACCGCTGCGCTGTCATTGACGCCTTTCAACAAGACGGTCTGACTGACAAGGGGAAACCCCGCATCAGCAAGCCTCTCAATTGCCGTAAGAGCGGTCGGCGAAAGCTCACGTGGATGGTTAATGTGCAGGGATACCCAGACCGCCTTTGAAGACGTCGACAGGCTCTCAATCAATGCCTCCGATACGCGCCCAGGATCGACAATGGGGACCCTGGTATGAAATCTAGCCACTTCGACGTGATCAATCTCATCCAGCTTCTTCATCAAAGCGGCCAGCCGCCGGGTGGACAGGATCAGCGGGTCGCCACCGGTAAGAACGACCTCCCAGATGGCCTTGTCTTCGGCGATATAGGCAATCGCCCGATCTAGCGCCTGCTCATCCAACACCTCGCCGCCTGGCCCCACCATTTCGCGTCTGAAGCAAAAGCGGCAATAGACCGGGCAGGCATGGACCGCCTTCAACAGCACTCGGTCCGGATACCGGTGAACAATGCCTGGAACCGGGCTGTGGGCTTGGTCGGCAATCGGGTCCGGCCTCTCTTCGTTCGATACAACGAGCTCAGCGGCGGTGGGGACAAACTGCCGCGCGATCGGATCGTTAGGATCATCGCGGTCAATCAGATCGGCGACCGTAGGTGTGATGGCGACCGCATATCGGCTGGCGACATCGTCAACAGAATCCCGATCGGACGCTTCGACGAGGCCGGCTTCGATAAGGTCGTCGACCGCACGTAAAGCCCTGGTCATGCCTCCGCCAAAACCCGGGGAAGTTTGAAAACGACGTTCTCGCGCGCGGTCGTCACTTCTTCCACCGTCACCTCGAAACGTTCACCGCAGGCCTTAATCACCTCATCCACCAAGACCTCCGGCGCAGAAGCCCCAGCGGTGATGCCGAGAGTTTCGATGTCGCCCAACCATGACCAGTCTATGTCGTGAGCGCGCTGAACAAGGGCCGACTTAGTGCAGCCCCGGCGCTGGGCAACCTCGACCAATCGCTTAGAATTGGAAGAATTGGGGGCGCCCAGGACCAAAAGGGCGTCGCACCTGTCGGCAATCGCTTTGACCGCATCCTGCCGGTTGGTCGTGGCGTAACAGATATCGTCCTTACGTGGTGCGGAAATTCCGGGGAAACGGCGTTTCAGGACCGCAATGATATCGGCCGTATCGTCAACCGAGAGCGTCGTTTGGGAGACGTAGGCCAGCTTCGCGTCCGGCGGCACGGTGAGGGCTTCGACGTCAGACACGGTTTCGACCAGAATGACCGCACCGTCCGGAAGCTGTCCGATCGTGCCGATCACTTCTGGGTGTCCGGCATGGCCGATCAAAATGATCGTGCAGCCGTCCTTGTAGTGCCGCTCGGCCTCCCGGTGCACCTTGCTGACCAGGGGGCAGGTCGCGTCGACGTAGAGTAGATTGCGGCGCTCCGCCTCGGCCGGTACGGATTTCGGTACACCATGGGCGGAGAAGACGACCGGCAAGTCGGCCGGTACCTCGTCCAATTCCTCAACGAAGATGGCTCCCTTGGCCTCCAGCCCTTCCACTACGAACCGGTTATGGACGATTTCATGACGGACATAGACGGGTGGGCCGAATCGCTCGAGGGCGCGCTCGACAATTTGGATTGCGCGATCAACCCCAGCGCAGAAGCCGCGCGGTGCGGCGAGCAAAATCGTCAGCGGAGGTTTAGCTGCCGCCGTCGCAACGGCATCCGGTCTTGTCCCCGAACCGGTCAATCCCCTAGAGTCAGCGTCCAATTCCTCACCTCTTGCTTGACAGGACAAAGCGCGATGACTGACGTCCAAGACCGTAATATAGGCTCGCTTTGCAAAAATCCCCTGCGGATCTTGATGTACGGCCTTTTGGTCGCGGCCGGAGTCGCACTCGCAGCTTGCGGAGGGCGCGGCGACGATGTCGAGCAGGAGATCATTTTCGAATCGCCGCCGCCGCCGCCAACTGGCTGCCCGAACGTTTCCGTCCTCGCCGGAACCGAGACTGTAACGCAATTCGCTGGCGGCGCGACCGGCTCATCTGCCGCCGTGATTGCCAGAGGTCTCATCGGGGATTTCGTTGGCGAGTGTACCTACTCCGAAAACGCCGTTGCAGTGGCGCTCGACCTTCCGATTATCGGCTCGGCCGGCCCGGCGAGTACGGGTGGTGCGGCCTATGAGTATTTTGTCGCGGTTCTGAGCCCAACAAATCGCCTGCTGGGCAAGGAAATCTTCGTCGCAACCATAGGCTTCGACGCCAGTGGCAGCGGCACAGTGGTCGAAATCTTGGAACAGATCATCCCGCTTCCCGACGGCGCAGCATCCGGCAGCCGCTACTCCATCCTAGTCGGCTTCCAACTTACGCCTCAGCAGCTCCGCTACAATCGGGCGCTTTAGTGTGTAGCGTGATTTGACATTTTCAATCGGCGCTTTAGCCTTTTCATTCACGAGGTTCGCGCGTATGTAAACCATGCCATCGACCCTTGCGGGAGAGTGCGGCCGGTTTAGAGAACCAGGTCGCCGCCGAAGGAGCAACCGCCCCGGAAACTCTCAGGCACCAAGGACCGCAAGGGGAGGCACTCTGGAAAGCAGCCGGCGCCATCGGGGCCGGCTCACCGAAGGAGTAAACCCGGTCCGGCTGTCGGCATTGCCATTCGGTCCTCCGGGTGAATCTCTCAGGTCTACGACAGTGGGGCTGTCGGCGGTGATCATCGGGTCGCCGCTCCCACGTCGGAGGACCGTATCCAGTGCCACAAGACCACGATACACCGCTTAAACACACCCCACTCCACAGCCTTCACACGAGTCTTGGCGGCAAGATGGTGCCGTTCGCCGGCTATGACATGCCGGTCCAGTATCCTATGGGGATCCTGAATGAGCATCTTCACACCAGAAGCCAGGCTGGCCTGTTCGACGTTTCCCATATGGGGCAGGCAAGCTTAACCGGCGCCAACGTGGATGCCGTGCTCGAAACGCTTGTTCCTGGCGATCTGCAGGCGCTTACGCACGGGCGCATGCGCTACACCCAGCTTACCAACGAGGCCGGCGGGATTTTGGATGACCTTATGGTCACCAAGCTGGCCGACGATACGCTGTGGCTGGTGGTGAATGCAGCTTGCAAGGATGCCGATTTTGCGTTGATCGAGAACGCGCTCGACGGCAAGGCAAAGCTGGAGCGCGCGCCGGACCGTGCCCTACTGGCATTGCAAGGGCCGCGGGCCGCAGCGGTTCTCAGCCGGTTTTGCCCGGAGGCAGCGACATTGCCATTCATGGCGATGTCGGAATTTGAGATCGACGGCGTTCCGGCTCTGGTATCCCGATCTGGCTACACAGGAGAGGACGGGTACGAGATTTCCGTGCCGGATGGGGATGCCGAAAAGCTGGCTCAGCGCTTGCTGGACGAGCCTGAAGTTGCCCCAATCGGGCTGGGTGCACGCGATTCGCTTCGACTGGAAGCAGGCCTGTGCCTTTACGGCCACGATATCGACGAGACCACCACACCGGTGGAAGCGGCATTGGTTTGGAGCATCTCCAAAAGGCGGCGAGCGGAAGGTGGCTTTCCGGGGGCGGATGTTGTGCAACGCGACCTTGCCGAGGGACCCAAGCGCAAGCGTGTAGGAGTGAGCCCCGACGGAAGAGCGCCAGCCCGTGAGGGCACACCTATCTCAGTTGACGGGCATGAGATTGGCAGCATCACTAGCGGCGGGTTCGGCCCGTCGGTCGGCGGCCCTGTTGCCATGGGCTATGTCAACACCGACAACGCCGGCAAAGACACAGCGATCACCTTGCAGGTTCGAGGCAAGGCGCTCCCGGCGCGGGTGGCGAAAATGCCCTTCGTGCCCCAGAAATACTATCGCGGCTGAACCAAGAGCAGGAGGCAAACAGAACCATGTTGAAATTCACACAGGATCACGAATGGGTCCGCGTCGAAGGCGACACCGGAACCATTGGCATCAGCGACTATGCCCAGCAACAGCTTGGCGACGTGGTTTTTGTCGAGTTGCCGGCGGTCGGCAAGTCAATGACTAAGGGCGACGAGGCGGCGGTCGTCGAGTCTGTTAAGGCGGCCAGCGAGGTTTACGCCCCTGTCGATGGCGAGGTTACCGAGGTCAACGACGCGCTTACGGACGAGCCGGGGTTGATCAACAGCGATGCCATGGGTGAGGGCTGGTTTTTGAAGGTCAAGCTGTCCGACACGTCCCAACTCGACCAGTTGATGGACGAGGCTGCATATAACTCCTATGTCGAAGGGCTTAGTTGATGCGCTATTTGCCGCATACGGCCGAGGACCGCGCCGCTATGCTGGCGGCCATCGGTGCCAGTGGCGTCGACGATTTGTTTAAGGATGTGCCGGCCAGTGCGCTGCTCGATGCGCCTATCGAAACGCTTTCCGATCACAAAAGCGAACTTGAGGTCGAGCGTGCGCTGGGACGAATGGCAGCGCGCAACGTCCCCGCCGGCACCATCCCGAGTTTTCTCGGCGCCGGCGCGTATCGCCACCATGTGCCAGCCAGCGTCGACTATCTGATCCAGCGCGGGGAGTTCCTGACCTCCTACACGCCCTATCAGCCCGAGGTCAGCCAGGGAACGCTGCAGACGCTGTTCGAGTTTCAGACCCAGGTAGCGGCGATCACCGGGATGGATGTGGCCAATGCCTCGATGTATGACGGGGCGACGGCTTGCGCCGAGGCTGTGCTGATGGCCGAACGGCTCACCAAGCGCAATCGAACGGTGTTTTCAGGCGGCGTCCACCCGCACTATCGCGACGTAACCCGCAACCTGGTCACCTTTACGGGCGGCACGCTTGTCGAGGGAACGCCCGATCCGGATGGAACGGAAAACCTTATCGACGAGATCGATGATCAGACCGCGTGTGTTGTGGTTCAAAACCCAACCTTGTTTGGACATGTCGCCGACCTGACGGAGCTGAGCGAAGGCTGCCACGCTAAGGGCGCGCTGCTCGTTGTCGTGGTTACCGAGATCGTTTCGTTGGGGCTGATGACGCCTCCCGGCGATATGGGCGCGGACATTGTGGTCGCCGAGGGCCAGTCGATCGGCAACGGGGTTAATTTTGGCGGTCCGCATGTGGGCCTCTTCGCCACGCGCCAGCGCTATGTGCGCCAGATGCCTGGCCGGCTTTGCGGCCAGACCGTCGATGCGGACGGAAAACGGGGCTTTGTCCTGACCTTGTCGACCCGGGAACAGCATATTCGGCGCGAACGGGCGACCAGCAACATCTGCACCAACAGCGGCCTATGTGCGCTTGCTTTCACGATCCATATGACCTTGCTGGGCGAAACCGGATTTCGGCGGATGGCCGAATTGAACCACGCGAAAGCCATTGAAGCTGCGGATCGATTGAACGCTATCGACACTGTCACGGTTCTGAACAACGGCTTCTTCAACGAGTTCACGCTGAAGCTACCGGTCCCAGCGGCGCAAGTCGTGGATCGCCTAGCGGAACAATCCATTCTTGCCGGGGTTCCGGCGCGCCGTCTTTATCGCGACAGACCCGAACTGGCGCCGTTGCTTCTCGTTGCCGTTACCGAGCTGACGACCGATGACGATATCGCCCAACTGGCCGATGCGATCGAAAAGGAGGTCCGCCAATGAACCGTCAAGGCCGACCGACGCAACCCGTGGCGAGTACGACCACCGCCGACACGATTACCGGCGATCGTGCGCTGATGGTCGAGCAGCCGCTGATTTTCGAGCAGGACAGTCCAGGCGCGTGCGGCGTCGACATCCCCAGCCCTGACAGTGATCTTACGCCACGCCTCGGAAGTGTGCCGGTCCGATCGCAAATAGGCTTGCCAGACCTGGCTGAACCGTTGGTGGTGCGCCACTACACACGGCTGAGCCAAAAGAATATGAGCATCGATGCGCAGATGTATCCTCTCGGCTCATGCACCATGAAGCACAACCCGAGGCTGAATGAGAAGATGGCCAGGCTGCCGGGCTTCGCCGACCTACATCCGCTCCAGCCCATGTCAACCGTTCAAGGCGCGCTGGAACTCATCGATACGTTGGCGGACTGGCTAAAGACGCTGACGGGGATGCCCGCCATTGCCATGTCGCCAGGCGCGGGTGCCCATGGCGAGCTTTGCGGCATGATGGCCATTCGGGCAGCGATCGATCATCGCGGCGAGAATAGAACCAAGGTACTCGTCCCCGAATCGGCGCATGGCACAAACCCGGCGACTGCTGCCGCGCTAGGCTTCACGGTCGAGGCCATCGCCGCCACCGATGACGGCAGGGTGGATCTGACGGCGTTTAAGAGCCGACTCGGACCCGACGTTGCCGCCATCATGCTGACCAACCCAAACACTTGCGGGCTGTTCGAACGCGACATCGTCGAGATCGCCGATGCGTTGCACGAGGCGGGCGGCTACTTCTACTGCGATGGCGCCAACTTCAACGCGATTGTCGGAAAGGTCAAACCGGGCGATCTGGGCATCGATGCGATGCATATCAACCTGCACAAGACGTTCTCAACGCCACATGGCGGTGGCGGTCCTGGCTCTGGCCCTGTCGTCTTGTCCGACGCGCTGGCCCCCTTCGCGCCTGTTCCCTTCGTGGTCCATGGGCCCGACGGATTTCGTTTGGTGGAACATCAGGGTCAGGAAGACCAGGCCGAACTAAGCTTTGGCAGGATGAAAGGCTTCCACGGCCAAATGGGCATGTTCGTAAGAGCGCTTGCTTACATCCTAAGCCATGGTGCCGACGGCTTGCGACAGGCTTCGGAAGATGCGGTGCTGAACGCCAACTATGTGCTGGCGCGACTGAAGGATAAGCTAACCCCCTCCTTCCCTGGCCCGTGCATGCATGAGGCCTTGTTTGACGACCGATTCCTAAAAGGGACGAACATCGATACGCTCGATCTTGCCAAGGCTCTGATCGATGAAGGTTTTCACCCGATGACAATGTACTTCCCGTTGGTCGTGCATGGCGCCCTATTGATCGAGCCGACGGAAAGCGAATCCAAGGTCATGCTGGACCGTTTCATCGACACGTTGGCAGGTTTGGCCGACCGGGCGCAGGAAAAAGGCGCGGCGGAAGCATTTGCTGGCGCGCCCTACCACACACCGCGTTGTCGATTGGACGAAACCTTGGCGGCGCGCAAACCGATCCTGCGCTGGACCCCGGAACCGCCCATGCAAGAAGCGGCCGAATAAGCTTGGACTAGAACATCGAACCGGCGGTCAGTCAGCCGTAGATCGCCCTTGACTGAACGGCGATTGTGGTTTTGCGAAATGCAAGGTCCGCTGGCTCAAGATCGCCGGACGGTCGGCCGTAGCTTTCGAAGTGACCATACCGGTCCTGGCCACTGACGAGGCGCGCCCAATCGCTTTCGGCGCGAGTCTGCTTCATCGTCGGTGTGATGTACCGTATGGCATAGCCAATGCGCCGATCGTCGGAAACGTTCGGCCGCGAGCCGTGAAACGTCTTGCCATGATGAAGGGACATCTGACCGGGTAGAAGCTCAAGATTGACCGCCTGAGACTCGTCGACTTCCTGAATTTCCTGGCCGCGCGACAACAAGTTGTTTTCTGACCAGGT
>JBCCER010000051.1:0-27138 GCA_039030175.1 Pseudomonadota bacterium | reverse complement strand
TTTCGACTTGGCTGATCAATCGCCGACCTAGCCCCTGACCTCGCGCATCGGCTCTCACGTACAGCTTGATCAATTCGATGCCGCCATCGTCCAGCGGGACGGCGCCGATGCATCCGATGACCTCTTCGCCCTGGTCAACGGTCCAAAAGGCGCCGTTTCGCTGGCTCGCGTAGGTTGCGATGGCGCGCAGTTCGGGGATTTCGCCGTCGACGTCCATCACGCAGTCGGGATACTCGGCAAAACAGCCACCGATCAGTTCGATCAATCCCTCTGCGTCACTATCGCGTGCCGGCCGCACGACGACGTCTAGCCCATCAGACGGGCTGGCTGCTGGCATAGTCCCAATAGAGCTCGTGGGCGCGCTTGAACATCGGTCCGGGCTGCAAATCGCGGCCTTCAATGCGGGTGAAGGATTGGACCTTGGCATAGTTGCCGGTCGAGAAAACCTCGTCGGCCTGGCGCACCTCGTCCAGCGTCACCGACCGTTCTTCCACCTCAATGCCGTCCTGCCGCAACAGCCCGATCACCCGCTGGCGCGTAATGCCATTCAAAAGCGTGCCGTTGGGCGCAGGGGTCGAGACCACGCCATCCTTGGCGAGAAAGAGATTTGCCGTCGCAAACTCAGACACATGACCGATCGGATCGCACATGATGGCATTCTCGTAGCCGCGTTCCAACGCCTCGGCGAGCGCCAAACCGCCATGGGGATAAAGGCAGCTTGCCTTTGCGGCTGTTGGCGCGGTTTCGGCCCCCGGACGCCGTTTGTCGGATATGATCGAATTGCTGTGACCTTCGGGCATCGGCACCTCGCTGACACAGACCAAGAAGTTAGTGCTGTCTGGATCGGGGCTGATGATAATGCCGGACTCCGCCCAAAACATGGGCTTGATATAAAGTGCTGCGCCGTTGCCGTGTTTGGCGACACCCTCGCGGGCCAATCCCTCGATGGTTTCCGGGTCGATTTCAGCGCGCAGCCCTATCGCCTTGGCCGACCTCACCGCGCGCTGGCAGTGAAGGTCCAAGTCCGGCGCGAGGCCGTCGACGGCCCGCGCGCCGTCGAACACGGTGGCGGCGGCCCAAAAGCCCATCGTCATCGGCCCAGCGACCTTGGGGTTGCCTTCGTGCCATTCGCCGTCAAAAAAGGTCCAGGCCTGCCCTGCCATCTCGCTGCCTTCTGGTTTACGTGGATTGCCCGCTAACTTAGCCCTACGGCCGAGGCCAGCCAAGCGCCGCATGGTTTCGGCAAGGTATCAATTGTATCAGCTTGATTTCAGCGGGCCCGTCCGGCCGCCACTCCGCCTATTGGCTGGCCCAAAGGATCCTTGCGATCCAGTCGACATCTTTCTTGTCGAGTGTCCTGTCCTCATGCTCCTGATTGAACGAGCGCAAGGTAATCTTGCCTGCGGTCTCACGGGCCAATTCCTTGGCCATGACTTCGCCGCCGCCCGTGCGAACCACCACGCGATCGCCCCGCCGAATGCTAGCGCCGGGCGCGACGATAATGATGTCGCCGTCGCGATAGACGGGAACCATGCTGTCGCCGGTGATCTCCAGCGCGTAGGCATGACGGTCGCCAACGTCCGGGAACATGACCTCATCCCAGCCTTCGCCAACCGGAAAGCCAGCATCGTCAAAGAACCCCTCCGCACCCGCCTGGGCATAGCCTAGGACCGGAATCCGACGCATCGGACCATCGCTTCCGGTATCGATCAGAGTAACGAAATCGCTCAGTTCCGTGTCGGTCGCTGCGAGGATTTTGGACACGCTTTCTGTCGAGGGCCAGCGCAGCTTTCCCCCAGCCGACTGCCGTTTGGACGGGTTAAAAGTTGTCGGATCCAAACCTGCACGGCGGGCCAGGCCGGACGCGGAAAAACCATTGCGCCTGGCCAGCCTGTCGATCGCCTGCCAGATGTCGGCATGTCGAAGCATGGGAACATTGTCTCTTAACGTTCCGCGTATGTCTTCATAAAAATTTCGCGCTCGAACGCCGTGCGCCTTGCGGTTGGGCCAAGGTCACTCTGTGCTTACTACCGGCCTTCGGCTAGGCTGCCTTTGATGTTGATTCTCAAGATCTGCAGCGCTGAAGAATGGCGGGAAGCGGAGCAAAAGGGCCGCTTCGACGGCTCTGAAGTGGACCTCGTCGATGGCTTCATCCATTTTTCGACTGTGGAACAGGCCCCGGAAACTGCACGGCTGTATTTTGCTGAACGCGATGATCTGGTCGTAGTTGCAGTCGACCCAGATCGAATCGGCGATGATCTGAAATGGGAGCCGTCGCGGGGCGGTGCCCTGTTTCCCCATCTTTACGCCCCTTTATCGCTTGAGTCGGTCGCCTGGGTGCGACCGCTGCCTCTTGCCCCCGATGGCCAGCATGAGTTTCCAAGTTAGTTACTGCCTTGGTCGATCTTTTTCCCCTTGCCCGCCCAATCCTTCACGCGCTGCAGCCGGAGACGGCCCACAATTTGACGCTCGTGGTGTTGAAGCTAGGCCTCGGGCCACGAATGACATCTACCGACCCGCCCCCGTTGGCGATCGAAGTCTTCGGCAAGAGCTTTGCCAATCCGATCGGCATCGCGGCCGGGTTCGACAAGAACGCGGAGGTCATCCGCCCTCTTCAGCGCCTTGGGTTGGGGTTCGTCGAGATTGGCTCGGTCACTCCGCGACCGCAAAAGGGCAACCCGAAGCCCCGCATGCTTCGCTGGCGTGAGGAAGAGGCGCTGATCAATCGCATTGGCTTCAGCGGCGTCGGCCTCGATCGCGTTGAGGCCCGCCTGAAACGTCCGCGACCTCACGGCATCGTCGGCGCCAATCTCGGCAAAAACAAAGACACAACCGAACCGGAAGCAGATTACGCGCGAAGTGTCCGCCGGATAGCCCGGCTGGTGGACTATCTCGTGGTCAATGTCAGCTCGCCTAACACACCTGGGCTTAGGGACTTGCAAGCAGCTTCGGCACTTACGGAGATCGTGACCGCTGTCCAGGCGGCGCGTAGCGAGGTTGGGGCGACGACGCCCATCTTGCTGAAGATTGCACCCGATCTCAGCGACGAGGATCTCGCGGATGTGGTCAGAGTGGCCCTCGACAAGCAGCTCGATGGGTTGATTGTTTCCAACACGACGATCTCGCGTCCTGACAATCTGCCGACGTCTCTTGCGGGCGAGGCCGGGGGCCTCAGTGGACCACCCTTAATGCCTAAATCGACGGACATGCTGCGCGCTGTCGCGCGAGATGTAGCTGGGAGAATCCCACTGGTGGGGGTCGGCGGCGTGGCTTCCGGCGCGGATGCCTACGCCAAAATTCAGGCCGGCGCATCACTCGTTCAGCTCTATACGGCGCTGGCCTATCGCGGCCCCCGGCTTGTCGCCGAGATCAAGCGGGATCTTGCGGCCCTGCTGGATCGCGATGGTTTCTCGTCTGTCAGCGAGGCCGTGGGTTCGGGTGTCTGACTCGCGCGTTCGCGTGCTAAACTCGCATTGCGAAACAACCAATCAATAAGAACGCTAACAGACTCGAAAGAACCCAGATGACAGACCTAGCTATCGTCGACGCCTACATTGCCGGCTGGAACGCGAGAGACGCGGACGCGGTTCTTGCGACACTTACCGATGATGGGACCTACCAGGATCCAACGCTGCCAAATCCGGTCAGCGGCGAAGCATTCAAGGCGAATATGCAGGGGCTGTGGTCGGCCTTTCCCGATTTGAATTTCGAACTTGTAAGCAAGGGGGCGACCGGTCCGGACAGCGCCGCGTTTGAGTGGATGATGCGTGGAACCAATAGCGGCAGCATGAACGGTCTGCCGCCTACTGGGAAAACCGTGGAGGTGCCTGGTGCGGATTTTGTCGCGTTGAGGGACGGGAAGATCGAGAGCGTCAACGGTTATTTCGACGGTGGTGCCGTGCCGCGACAACTCGGCCTCGATATCATTGTCCAGCCAAGTCAGATCGGTCCGTTTCAATTCGGCCGATCGTCAAGCGTCAGAACCGGCAAGAAAAATCCGCCCGGCGCCTTCTCGATTACCCAGTTGGAGGCGATTGACGATGAAGCGGTCGAAAAGATCAGGGCGCAGTCACGCGACACCATGATCGAAATGCTTCAGACCGAAGGCTTCATCGGCGCGGTTGCGGCTGTGATCGGCAATCGCATGCTGACGATCAGCGCCTGGGAGGATGCGGACGCGCCCCGTCAACTGATGAAGGAAGGCGTGCATGTCGAGGCCATGGGCAGCATGATGAGGGGTGAGGTGGCCAACAATGGTTTCACCAGCGTTTTTGTACCCGAGCGCATCAATCCCTATCTCCTGCGATGCGACAACTGCGGAATGATGCATCGCGGTCCTGAGGAAGGGGCCAAGTGCGACTGCGGTGCTGCGCTGCCTGACCGGCCCGCCTATTGGTGATGCATTTAGCAAGCCCGCTTCGCGTTAGGCGTCGATTTTGAATAAAAGGGCGTCACTGAAGACGCAGCGAAGGAACAGCCACACGATGACCGATCCGGTTCCCGTTCTGACCGGCGCGCGGCAGGTTGCCGATCGTTATGACGCCTTCGTGGTCGACCTTTGGGGTGTGATCCATGATGGCGAGCAGCTCTACGATGGCGTTCTGGAGGCCTTGGCCGGATTACGCCAAAGCGGCCGCCAGGTGTGCCTTCTGTCGAACGTTCCGCGGCGGCTGCCATCGGTGCGGGACCGCATGCGCCGCATCGGCCTAGCGGACGAGCATTACGATCACATCATGTCCTCCGGCGAGGCCACCCACTTGGCACTCGCTCACCGACCGACCGATGCGCACAAGGCTTTGGGCGACCGGTTCGTCCATATCGGCACAGAGTGGGACGAGGATGTTGTGCACGGGCTGGAGCTCGAAAAAGTCGCCTCCACGTCCCACGCCGATTTCGTCTTGAACAGCGGTATTACAGCAAAGGACCAAAGGGTCGAGCATTTCGAAGAGTTGCTGATGGCCGCAGCAGATCGGTCGCTGCCCATGATCTGCGCCAACCCAGATCTGGTTGTCATGCGCGGGGGAAGTCTTGGCATATGCGCCGGGTCGATTGCCGCGCGGTATGAACAGATTGGCGGCGACGTGATCTATCACGGCAAGCCGACCGAGGGGGTGTATCGCGATTGCCTGGACCTGCTTGGTCACCCCGATTCAAGCCGCGTCCTGGCAATTGGGGACAGCTTCCGAACCGATGTGAAGGGCGCATCTTCGATGGGTTTTGATAGCCTGTTCGTGACACACGGCATTCACGCCGCCGAACTGCTCAACGATGGAATGCCGAACGGCAAGGCTATCGCAGAAGCTGGCGCCCAGGAGGGTGTGCGCCCGACATATGCGATTGCCTCGCTGGTCTGGTAGCAGAGGCCAAGATGGACGTTGCAGCGCAACAAGAGCTATAGTGCGCGGATTCCTTAGCTTTCCCACGTGAGGTGGGACGGGCTTGCGATCGAGGATCGACGCGCGATGACGGGTTCGAAGAAGCCCACTATTGACGATTGGAACGAGATGGCGGCGCGCGAGCTGAAGCAGCGCTCGCTTGACGACCTGACTTGGGACACACCCGAGGGAATTGCCGTTAAACCGCTCTACACGCAGGCGGATAGCTCAGGAACAGATGCGGGCCTGCCTGGCTTTGCACCGTTCACGCGCGGTGTCCGGGCCACGATGTACGCCAACCGACCTTGGACTATCCGTCAGTATGCGGGTTTTTCGACTGCAGAGGCGTCGAACGAGTTCTATCGGGCCAATCTGGCGGCGGGCCAGATGGGCCTGTCGGTCGCCTTCGATCTTGCCACCCATCGCGGCTATGACAGCGATCATCCGCGCGTTGTCGGCGATGTCGGCAAGGCGGGCGTCGCGATCGACTCTGTCGAAGACATGAAGATCCTGTTCGACGGCATCCCGCTCGACAAGATGAGCGTGTCGATGACGATGAACGGCGCGGTCTTGCCCGTGCTGGCCGGTTTCATCGTCGCCGGCGAAGAGCAAGGCGTGCCGCAGGAGAAGCTCTCCGGGACCATTCAGAATGACATTCTGAAAGAGTTCATGGTCCGCAACACCTACATCTACCCGCCCGAACCCTCGATGCGGATCGTGGCCGATATCATAGCCCACACCGCCGAACACATGCCGCGCTACAACTCAATTTCGATCAGCGGCTATCACATGCACGAGGCCGGGGCGACGGCGGCGCAGGAGCTGGCCTTCACCTTGGCCGACGGGCTCGAATATGTCCGTGTAGCGGTTGAGCGCGGGCTCGATGTCGATAAGTTCGCACCGCGCCTCAGTTTCTTTTTCGGCATCGGAATGAACTTTTTCATGGAGGTGGCAAAATTGCGCGCCGCGCGGCATTTGTGGTCTGAACTGATGGAACGGCATTTCAGCCCGTCAGACCCGCGCTCGCTGATGCTGCGCACCCATTGCCAAACCTCCGGCGTCAGCCTGACGGCGCACGATCCCTACAACAATGTCGTGCGCACGGCTTTTGAGGCTATGGCGGCCGTTCTCGGCGGTACGCAAAGCCTGCACACAAATTCCTTTGACGAGGCGTTGGGCCTTCCGACTCCTTTCTCGGCTCGTATCGCCCGCAACACGCAGCTGATCTTGGCTGAGGAAACGGGCGTCGCCAACGTCGTCGACCCGCTGGGCGGCAGCTACTATCTGGAGAGCCTTACCAACCAGTTGGCGGACGCGGCACGGTCCCTTATCGGTGAGGTTGAGGGTTTGGGCGGCATGACCAAAGCAGTCATCTCCGGCATGCCGAAGCTGCGCATTGAGGAGGCCGCGACCCGCAAGCAAGCCCGTATCGATCGCGGTGAGGAGACCATTGTCGGTGTGAACAAGTATCAATCGGACCAGGCCGACGATGTCGAGGTCCTGGACATCGACAACACCGAGGTCAGGCGCAAGCAGATCGAGCGGCTAGAGAGGATCAGAAGAACCCGCGACCAAGCGGCTGTCGATCGGACATTGGCGGCGATCACCGAAGCAGCCAGATCCGGCGAAGGCAACCTGTTGGCACTGTCGATAGAGGCAAGCCGCGCGCGCGCCACGGTAGGGGAGATTTCAGACGCCATGGAAAGCGTATACGGCCGTCACCGTGCGGAAGTCCGCTCTGTCTCCGGGGTCTATGCCAAGGCGTATGAGGGCGATGAGGGTTTTCGCCGTATCCGCCGCGAGATCGAAGCCTTTGCCGAGGAGGAGGGGAGGCGCCCACGGCTGCTCGTCGTCAAGATGGGCCAAGATGGACACGACCGTGGCGCCAAGGTCATCGCCACGGCCTTCGCCGATATCGGTTTCGATGTCGATGTCGGTCCGCTATTCCAGACGCCGGACGAGGCCGCCCGCCAAGCGATTGAGAACGATGTCCACATCGTTGGCGTGTCGTCCCAGGCCGCAGGTCACAAGACCCTAGTACCCTCGTTGATCGATGCGCTGCGCAAGCAGGGTGCCGGCGATATCTTGGTCGTTTGCGGCGGCGTCATCCCGCCCCAGGATTATGACTTTCTGCGCCAGGCGGGCGTCAGCGCCATTTACGGGCCGGGGACGAACATCCCTTCCGCCGCAGCCGAAATCATCGGCCTCATTCGCGCTCGACGACCTGAAGCTGCGGAATAGAAAAGGCGCCGAAGCCCGACGGCCCCCGGCGCCTTAACCAGTTACCGAAGCTTACTGATAGTTAATCGACAGCCCCAGAATCTCCACGGCGCTGTCCGGGTCGCCAGCTGCCATCAAGGCGAGCGGGCTGAACGGGGTGGACGGGTTGGCTGAAATGGTCAGCGTGCCGTCTGGGTTCGCGCCGGCTTGCAGGAATGAGGTCAGGGCCTGCATGGATGACTGTGCTGCCGGGCTGGTCGCCTGGCCGCCCATCAGCTGCAACTGCATGACCGCCATCTGCGCGGTCTCCTCCGGACCCATCCCGGTGAAGCCGCCCGCCATTTCAAGGATCAAGCCCACCAGTCCGGCATCCTGGAACACGAGTTCGGCATTGTTGATGGTCGAGCCGATCATCATTGAGTCGAAATCGTCCGCATCCGGGTTGACGCCGCCCGCCGACATCGTAAAGCCGATGGTCGCAAGGCCCGGCATATTAAGCGCCAATTCGCGCACATCCATGACGCCATTCTCGATGACATAGTCGAGCGACATGTCGGTGCTGATGACATCGCCAAGCACCGATTGGGCCATCGGGTCCATATCCATCATATCCGCTGGAATGGCCAAGCCCTCAATCTGTACATTCATGAAGGTCGGAATGCTTTCATCCATCATGCGCCGCCAGTCGACGCTGTTGGCTACCAAGCGTTCGATCTCGATCGTGTCCCCACCATCGCTGACAACGAGGTTAGAGAACTCAATACCGTTTTCGCCGATCGGAGCAACGCTGTCGTAGGACAGGCCACCGGGCGGTGCGTTCGGTTCGGCGATCTCAAAGGCCTCGAACAAGGACCCGGCTGCCATCATCTGCGCTAGCCAGGCTTCATCACCGCCGCTGTCGACGTCGCCGGCCGAGGCCGCGCTGCAATCGGCCGTGTCGGTGCCGGCCTTACAAGTGGCATCGCCGATATCCGGCTCGTTGCAAATATTGTCGTTCGTCGTCGGGCAATCTTGACCCCACGCAGGCAGGCCGGCGGTACCGACCAAAAGGCCGCTACTCAGAACCGCCAGGCTCAAGACATGCGTTGCTCTTTTCATCTGCTTCCTCGTTCGACTGGATGTTATTGGCTAATCGCGGTGGGACGCTAACACGGGGCGATGACAACTTGGAGTCACCAACTCGTGCTTACTAATGTGCATGGCGTTTATTCATCGTCAATGTCGCTGTCATCTTCGTCGACATCTTCTTGATCGCCGCGCAGATAAAGACCTGCGACCAGACCAAGGCCTAGGGCGGCAACGATTCCCCATTTGCCACCCATGTTGCGCGATGACAGCAGCATCGTCGCAAGGTTGGTCCACCGGCGCGCCTCCCGAATGCGGGTTCTGCGCCCTCTGCGGGCCGCTTCTTCGGCAACCGCGACGGCGCCTTGCCCGCTCAGCGGTCCCGAGATAACGACGATCAGGAAGGTCACTACCAATAGGATGCCGGCGCCAATGAAGCATGCCGCGACGACGCCCACGCCATGGCTGAGCCAGACGATCAGACCCACGATGGCCGCCATCAACGCGAAGACGGCGAACAACAGCGCGATTGCCAGAAAGATGCCGCGCTTGGCTAACTGTTCGGCCTTCAAGCGCACAGCCAGCGTTTCCAGCTCAGCCTGGCGCTTTAACTTTGGCAGTCCGGGCAACATGATCGGACGGACGGTTTCTAGTCTACCTGACCAGTCGACCGAGGATGAACCCTACTGCGACTGCTATGCCCAGCACGGTCCAGGGCCGCTCCTCCAACTCTTTCTCGACCCGCTCGAACTGAGCCTTGGCCGCCTCTTCGGCAGACGACTTGGCCGTCTTTGCTTGGTCGGATGCCGACTTTGCCTTTGACCGCACCGTTTCGCCGACATGCTTGGTGAGGCTTGCCATATCGGCGCGCAGAGCTTCCAGATCGGCTCTAAGGGCCTCCATATCGTCCTTCGGACCGGAGGAAGGACCAGAGGATTCTGTCGAAGACGCCATGTCACGCTCCATTGCTGAGACGATGGTTGAAAAGACCGCTTTTTTGCCGCCAAGTCAATTCCATCGGGCATGTTCCTAAGAGCAATTCTAGTATCACTTGCTCGAAGAAGATACGTCCGATTTCTCGCCTCTGAGACGTAGCCGACTGACGTAGATCCCAGCCAGGATCAGGCCGAGGGCGAAGTAGGCCGATACGCTGGGTTCCTGGCCTAGGAATATCCAGGTCCACAGCACACCGAACACGGGTACCAGATAGGCCACCTGGGACATGAAAACCGCCCCGACCTCTCGGGTGATTTGATAGCGAAGCATGTAGGCCAACGCTGTTGCGAATAGGCTGAGCATTAAGAGTGCACCCAGACCCTCCAGGCTCGGCCGAACGGCCAAGGGGTTTTCCACGAGAAACGAGATCGGAACCATGTAGATTGTCCCAAGCGTCAGCACCCAGGCCGCGCTGACCAGCACGGGTATCGGGGCGAGCCAGCGCGTCATCAAGCCCGACGCGGCATACGAAACGGCCGCGCCGACGACCGCCAACTGCCCGATCAGGGCGGCCCCGTCGCCCACGAAAGCCTCGACGCCGACCAGGCTCAGCACGCCGGCAAAGCCCAACATCATGCCGATCGTCTTCATCAGGGTTATCCGATCGTCGCCGGTGTAGATGTGCGACATCACCAGGGCGACGAAGGGCCCTGCACCGATCAGGATCGCCGTATTGCCGGCACCGGCGCGGGCTTGCCCGAAATTGATTAAGAAAAAGGGTAGGGCGGCGTTCAGAACGCTGACGATAATCAGCAGCCGCCAGATTCCGGGACCGCGTGGCAGCCGCTGCCCGGTGGCGAAGGCAATCGACTGCAAAACCAACGCGCCGATCAGCAGTCGCCCCGTCGCGATTGTGAGCGGGCCGAAATCCCGCAGGGCTAACTCAATCCATAGAAAGGAGGAGCCCCAGATGGCGCCGAGTAGAAACAGCTTGCCGAAATCGACGGAGGTGGGCGCGCGGATATCGATCATCGATGGGGACATAGCACGGCCTGCTTGACCTGCCATGCGCGTCGACCGTGACCCGCCCATGCGCGGGCTCGGGCCTTTCCCCTGAGGCCATTCGCGCCTAGCTTAGGCGCCATGAGCGATAACGGCGCGCCGACTTCAACCCAACGAGACTGGACAGCGATTAAGTCCCTTGCGCCCTATCTCTGGCCAAAGGGCCAGCCTGGGATGCGTGTGCGGGTGGCACTGGCCATGATTTCCTTGATCCTGGCCAAAGTCGCCACAGTCTACATTCCGATATTCTATGGCGGGGCTGTCGATGCTCTGACCGGTGAAACCGGCAGGGTCGAGTCGCTCATCGGTGACCCGGCTAACCTCGCGATCTATCTGCCGGTCGGTTTGATCTTGGCCTATGGCGGTGCCAGAGTTTTAAGCTTGGCCTTTGCTGAATTGCGCGATGCGTTGTTTGCCAAAGTGGCCCAGCATGCGATCCGCAGCGCGGCACTCAACGTCTTTCGCCATCTCCACAGGATGGCCTTGCGCTTCCACATGGATCGTCAAACGGGTGGCCTTAGCCGGATCATCGAGCGCGGCACCAAGGCGATCGAAAGCCTGCTCAGCTTCATGCTGTTCAACATCCTTCCGACCTTGCTGGAGATAGCCCTGGTCGCGGTGATCTTGTGGGGTCTTTTTGACTTCTGGTTCGCCTTTGTCACTTTGGTCGCAGTCGTCAGCTATATCGTTTTCACGATGGTGGTGACCGAGTGGCGCTTGAAGTTCCGCCGGGCGATGAACGAGAGCGACCAAGACGCGAACACCAAGGCAATCGACAGCCTGCTGAACTTCGAAACCGTCAAATATTTCGGCAATGAGGACCATGAGGCCGACCGATTCGATCGCTCTTTGGTGAAGTATCAGCGTGCGGCGGTGCGTTCTCAGGAATCGCTGTCGATGCTGAATATCGGTCAGGTGCTGATCATCGCGGTTGGCCTGACGCTTGTTATGTATATGGCCGCGCGCGGTATCGTCGCCGGTACAATGTCGGTTGGCGATTTTGTAGTCGTTAACACCTACCTCATCCAGCTTTACCAACCGCTGAATTTCTTCGGCTACGTCTATCGGACAATCAAGCAGAGCTTGGTTGATATGCACGCCATGTTCACCCTACTGGATCAGGATCGAGAGGTTGAGGACGCCCCGGATGCCAAACCGTTGGCGACATCAGGTGGCCGCGTCCGGTTCGAGGACGTGGTGTTCGGCTACGATTCTCGCCGGCCCATTCTCAAGGGCGTCAACTTCGACGTACCAGAAGGGCGCACGGTCGCCATTGTTGGCCCGACCGGGGCGGGCAAATCGACGATCAGCCGCCTGCTGTTCCGCTTCTACGATCCCAATGAAGGGCGCGTTCTAATCGACGAGCAGGACATCAAGACCGTGACCCAGCAAAGCCTGCGCGCGGCGATTGGCATCGTCCCGCAGGATACGGTTCTGTTCAATGACACCATCTATTACAACATCAACTACGGCAGACCTGGCGCTAGCGCAGAGGAGATTGAGAACGCCGCCCGTCTGGCCCGCATTCATGACTTCGTTGAGGCTTTGCCTGACGGCTACGCCACAAAGGTCGGTGAGCGGGGTCTCAAACTGTCCGGCGGCGAGAAGCAGCGGGTCGCGATTGCGCGGACCATCCTGAAGAACCCCTGCATCTTGCTGTTCGACGAGGCGACCTCGGCGCTGGACACCAACACCGAGCGAGAAATCCAGGCCAATCTGCAAGAGGTCAGCACCGGTCGCACGACCCTGGTCATCGCCCACCGGCTATCGACTGTGATCGACGCGGACGAGATTATCGTGCTCGATGCCGGCCAGATCGTGGAGCGGGGGCGCCATGCCGATCTGCTGGCGACGGACGGCGCCTATGCCGCCCTTTGGCGCCAGCAGCAGGAGGCCCGCAAGGCGGCATCTCTGGCTGACGCTGCTGCGGAGTAAGCGGTCTTGGCTAGTGAATCAGATACCTCAAAGCTGGCCGAAGCGGTTGAGGTTGGCGACCGGCGGGCTTTGGCACGCGCGATCACACTCGTTGAATCAAGCCGCGACGATCATCGGCGGCAGGCCGCGGAACTGCTCGATCTGGTTATCTCAAAGACGGGGCGGGCATTGCGGATCGGCATTTCCGGCGTGCCCGGCGTTGGTAAATCCACATTCATCGAGGCCTTTGGCCATCGGTTGATAGAGCAGGGCCATCGGGTCGCCGTGTTGGCGATCGATCCGTCATCGGCGCTCAGCGGCGGTTCGATCATGGGCGACAAAACCCGGATGGAGGACTTGTCGCGTCATGATGCGGCCTTCATCCGCCCCTCACCGACAGCCGGCGTATTGGGCGGAGTAACCCGCCGGACACGCGAGGTCATGCTGCTGATCGAGGCGGCGGGGTTTGACATCGTCATCGTCGAAACCGTCGGCGTCGGCCAGTCCGAGACGGCGGTTGCCGGGATGACAGACTTGTTCCTACTGATGCTGCTTCCCGGGGGCGGGGATGAGCTTCAGGGCATCAAACGCGGGATCATGGAATTGGCCGATCTCGTAATCGTCAATAAGGCGGACGGGGCCCTTGCGGCCGCCGCCTCACAAGCCGCGACGGACTATGCGCATGCGCTGACTTTGCTGCAGTCACCCGTGGAGGGCTGGCAGGTGCCGGTTTTGGAAACATCGGCGACTAAGCGAACGGGCATCGGGGAGGTCTGGCAGGAGATCGGCAGATTCGTTGATCTTTCGCGCGGCTCCGGGGCCTTTGAACGCCGCCGTTCTCAGCAGGCCAAATCCTGGTTGTGGGCAGACATTGGCGACAGCCTGCTTGACCGGTTCCGGCGAAACAAGAGCGTCCGTTCGGCTCTGGCAGAGGCGGAAGCAGCTGTTATTGCCGGTGAAGCGGCACCAACCAAACTGTCGCAGGATCTGCTCGACAGGTTTTTCGCCGAACATCAGACCTGAATTTGGTGGGCCTCGAGCGCCTCGTAGTAGGGGCGAGCTGCTTCGGCAATCGGCTTCAGATCATCCGGCAACTCAACATTCGCCGGAGGGCGGGAGTTGAAGCCGGTTGAGGCCTCGACGGCCTTGTACCACCACGGTGCCCAAGGCCCATCCGTGTCGCGGCTGCCGGCGGGCCATGACAGCATTGCCGGATCGAAGGTCATACCCAGCCGTTCGCACAAGGCGCTCAAGGCGGCTTTCGGATTTGCTAGAACTTGGTCTCCATCAATCACCGGTGGAGCGATCCCGAGCCGGTCAGCTTCGCGCTCAAAAATCTCAAGCTGCTGGACGAAGCCGATTTCTGCCAGCGTCACGTTTCGGCGCTGCTTGGTGTAGCTAGCTAGAACGGCACCCGGCTCGCGTATCAAGAAGGCCGGCCTCGTTTCCGCGAGCCACGAACGGTCCATCTCGGGCAGCAGATGAAGGGTCATGTGTTTTTGATAGAAAACGGGTCGGCGTTCTGGGACCGGTCCCGTGAGCCGAGAGATGACTTTCGCCTCGTCGGTTTCCAGCTTCGGGAAATAGATATCGCGCCCAGGATGGTCGACGCCTGTTCTGGCCAGATAGACGCCAAAGAAGGGCTCGTCGATGACCGATGTATCCGGCCGGTTTTCCCAGGCGCGCATCATGGCGGTCGATATATTGCGTGGGCCCGACCACATCGCGATGCGGGTCGGCTTGAGTTCGGTCATGTCGAGCGAGGATTGGTTAGCGAGTCGCCGCCATTCAATCACAAATTGGCCACCCCGCCCAGGCGGAGTGGCCCACTACAGATTTGGACGACCGATTATTGAGCGGCGATCTGGCTTTGCGGGGTCACAGACGCATCCACGAGATGGATCAGGAAACGTCCCAGAAAATCGATATCGCGTTGCGCGCGAACCATCGTGGCCGGCGCGCCCTCGACCGGCGGGGCAAACCAGACCTCCATGCCCATCCGATACGGGTCGTCCCCCGGACGCGGATAGCGCCAGAAGCTTCGACTGTCCGGATCGCGCCAATGGCCCGACACGGGCTCCACACGCATCCGGCAATGCATGGCTGAACCTACAAAGCCGCCGACGGAACTGGCGTCAATCTGTTCGATGCCGACTTCTTCGAACACAACGTCGTAGCGTCTCGTACCGTCGAAGACCTCTTGAACGTCTGGGCAGGCAGGCTCGACGCCTTGCGCCAAACTGGCGCCAATCAGTGCACTGATTGGGTCCAAAGTCCCGACACGATCGGCCACAGGCACCTCCGCGATAAGGTCGCGGTCGGGCTGTCTAAATGTCTCGACGCGCGAGCCTGGAAGGTGATCGATGCGCAAGGTCGTGGTTTCGTCGTCCTCGTAAATGTTCATCTGATACCAATCGGCTCTCAGCCCATCTTCGACATAGCCCGCCGCTGTGGCGCGTGCGCGCCAATCGCCCATCAGGGTCAATACGCCGCGCGTGCGGCCGTCGATTGTCACGTTGTAGCGCACGTCATCCGTGCGCGCGGTGGCATCGAACGAGGCTAAGAACAGACCACCGCCATACATGTCGTATGAAAGGTTGACTTCTTGCCCAGCCGGCTGCGCCGAGGCGGACCCGAATGACAGCGCCAGTGTCGCACATGTGCCGAGGGCGGCGTTTCGGCAACTTTTCAACAGTTCAAAAGGCCTCATGAGAATATTCCCACATCATGAAAACAGCTTGATCGCAATGACTTAAGGGGACAAATGGGGCGGCTTGTGGGCGCCGTACAGGTGTTTTTGGGTTCAGTCCGACGCTAACTTTTCGATCAATTCGGCATAAAGCCCACGCAATCTCGAGATCATCGGCCCCGGCTTGCCGCTCCCGATCGCGCGGCCATCCACTTCTGTGACCGGTACCAGGCCGGCAAAAGTGCCGGTCACGAAAGCCTCGTCCGCGCTGTAGACCTGAGTCAGCGAGAAATTCCTCTCCCTCGCCGGAATCCCGGCGTCACGACACAAATCGATCACGGTCTGTCTGGTGATGCCGAGCAGGCAGTAGTCTCCGGTCGACGTCCATATCTCAGGCCCATTTCGACCTTCTCGTACGATAAAGAAGTGAGTGGAATTACAAGTTGCTACGAAGCCATGTGGATCCAGCATGAGAGCTTCGTCCGCGCCGGCCTTGGTTGCCTGAATGCAGGCAGTGATACAGTTAAGCTTGCTATGCGAATTCCATTTGGGGTCCTGCACGTCAGGTGCGCCGCGCCGGACATGGACCGTGAACAGTTTGACGCCGGCCTCGAGAACGTTGGGCGTCGGCAGTTTGTATTCCGGGATGATGACGATCGTAGCGCCGCCGATGGTCACCCGCGGATCCTGATAGGGCGTCCGCTTAACGCCGCGCGTGACCATAAGGCGAATATGGACGCCGTCGACCATGCGGTTGGCGTCGCAGGTGCGCAAGATCTCCTGGTGCAATTCATCGCGTGTCAGGCCGATATCGAGATCGATCGCTTTTGCGCCTTCATAGAGGCGGTCGAGATGGGCCTCGGTGAACAGCAACTTGCCATGATGCAGCCGCAGCCCTTCCCAAACCCCGTCACCGAGCACGAAGCCACTGTCGAACACGGAGACCGTGGCTTGCGCGCGCGGTACCAGCCGGCCATTGACGTAGATCAGTACTTCCGCATTGCGCGGATCGTCATCATAGGTGTGGGTGCTTGTCGAGCCGTCGAGCATGGCGGTCATTGTTGACCAAAATTGCGGTATCCCCAAGGAGAAGCGACGACTTCAATCAACAGCCGGCCCGGATTATGATCGGCGCTCAATTTTGGGAGGGAGCGATGGCAGATGCCAAAGCGGTCGAGAGGCTGATTCTCGACTATTTTCATTCCTGGCAGGAACCGTCGGATTTCGACGCGTTTCGCGCCTGTCTGGCCGACGATATCGCCTTTGACGGCGGTGCTATGAAGATCGAAGGCGCTGACGCGCTGACCGACATGATCAAGCAGACGGGCTCGCCTTGGCAAGACGTCACATTGCTGGCGTCGATCTTTAACGAGGACGGTGGCGCTTTATTTTATGACGGTGCCGAAAAGCAAAGCGGCACCCAAATGCGTGTTGCCGAGCATATCACGGTCACGGACGGACGCATCAGCCGCGTGATCGCGGCGATTAGCCAGACGCCACCGCAAGGCTAACCTGCTTCCACAACTACCTGTCCGAATGTGCTTTTTGCCGATTGCTCTTTTTGCGAGGATCGGGTGTTCGAGGACGAGGGGGACTTACCATGCTGACGGTCTATTTCGGCACCAATCGCAATCCTAACCGGCGCAACAAGCCGGACGACTTCACAGACCGGCTGAACGCCGAGAGTCCGCGCGAACTGCGCTATGGCAAGGCATTCGTTATGGATGACGGGCGTAACGACACCGAATCGCGCATGCAAATCCAGGTCGCGCCCGAGGCGCTGAACCCGAACCGTCGTGGCGGCCCTGTGTTGGGCAGCCAGACCATCTTCAACGAGATCCGCCAGAAGCTGTCGGACCGGGCCCCAAACTCCATCGGCGTCCTGCTCTATATCCACGGGTTCGACTATAGCTTCCGCGAGGCAGTCGGCCGGACCGCGTATCTGCATCATCAATATGGCCTCGACTATGTCCCGGTCCTGTTCTCCTGGCCTTCGGAGGGCGAAAAGACGCCGTGGCGCTCCTACTTCCGCGATCGAGAGAAGGCAAGAGAGTCCGGCACGGCGCTGGCCCGTGGCATTCTAAAGATGCGCGACCTGATCAAGGATCTGGCGGAGGAGGAGCGGTGCGATGTGCCGATCCATCTGATGGTCCATTCCATGGGCGGCTATGCGCTGCGCCAGGCCGTCCAAGGCATGCGCTCGGAGGCAGGGCCAAGGCTAGATCGCCTGTTCCACGAGATCATCATGGCCGCGCCGGACGAGGACGACGATACGTTCGAGCACGACCATAAGCTGCGACCGCTGATCCAGCTCGGCCGCCGCATCACGGTCTATCACTGTCGCACCGACCGCGCGCTGCAGATCAGCGACTACACAAAGGGTACGCCGGACCGGCTAGGGGCCGATGGGCCGAAGACCGGAACGATGGTGCCCAACCGTATCGAAGTAGTCGACTGCGCGGTTGCGGCCCAAGGCGACGGTGACTTCAGCGACCATCAATACTATCGGGAGAGCCCTTCTGCGCGGGCAGATATCCAAGCGGTTTTGAAGGGCGAGCTTGGAGATACGATTAACAATCGCGTCTTCGTGCCTCAGCAAGGCTCCTATAGGATTGTTCCATAAACAGCCGCTCGCAACTCGGTTATGCCCTTGACGAACGCCCGATCCATACCCTATATCCCCGCGTCCAAGCCGGTCGGGTGCGCCTGACCGGCCCGTTTTGTTTGACGCTGGCGACGCCATATTCCGCCGGCTTGTGGCTTGAGGATAGATCGATGGCTCGTCGTTGCGAATTGACTGGGAAGGGCGTTCAGGCCGGCAATAATGTCAGCCACGCGGTGAACCGCACGCGCCGCCGTTTTCTACCGAACCTGCAGAAGGTGAGCTTGCTGTCCGACACGCTTGGCGAAAAGGTGAAGCTGCGCCTGTCGACCAGCACCATCCGCACCGTTGAAAAACGCGGCGGCATCGACGGCTATCTCCTCAGCGTGCCGCAGACCAGCCTGACGGGCGATCTGCGCAAGTTGCGCCGCCGGATCGAGCAGGCCAAGGCCAGCGCCTAAACCGAGTTTCCGCGATCGGCGAAACGCCGCGATCGTTGATCAAGCCCGCGGCCGACGTCGCGGGCTTTTGATTTTGGACCAAGCCATCTGCCATGTTCAGCCTGTCTCCAGACGCCATTATCGCCAGCCTGCAATCCGGTCCGCCGGAATTTGTCTGGCTCCTTCTGCTGGTCGTCTGTTTTTCGACCGTGCTGATCATGTCGCGCCTATTCGGCGAGGCTGGGCTGGTGGCCTATGTCGTCGTCGCTCTGCTGGGTGCAAACATCCAGGTGCTAAAGCAGGTTCAGTTCTCGGTCTATGACGACCCGGTCGCGCTTGGGACCATCCTGTTTGCCTCGACCTATCTCGCCACTGATATCCTGACCGAGCACTACGGAAGGGCGGCGGCCAGGCGAGCTGTGCTAATCGGCTTTGCCTGCTTCGCGCTCTGGACTGTATTGATGATCCTAACCCTCGGCTTCTCCCCACTGACGCCAGAGCAGGCGGGCGAGGGGCTGGCATGGGCGCTGCCGATAAACGGCGCCATGACCGATCTGTTCACCCCGGTTCCGGCCTTCTTCGTCGCGGGCATGCTGGCTTATCTGACCAGCCAGTATCACGATATCTGGCTCTACAGCTTGCTGCGTAAGCTGACGGGCGGCCGTCATCTTTGGCTGCGCAACAACGCCTCGACCTGGATTTCCGCCCTGATCGACAACACGATCTTTAGTGTGCTGGCCTGGGTCGTGTTCGCGCCGGAACCGCTCGATTTCTCGACCTTGGTGTTCACCTTTATCCTGGGCACCTATCTGCTGCGGATCGTCGTGGCTTTTGTGGATACGCCGTTCGTCTACCTTGCGCGCTACGCCGTCCGGCCGCAGGTCGCGGCGCCTGCCTGAGAAGGTGTCGCGCTACCCCAATTTCGGCTTTGAGATCCAGCACCGGGCGGCCGACAGCCGGGCGCGGCTAGGCCGGCTAACCACCCCGCACGGGTCGATCGATACGCCCAACTTCATCTTTTGCGGTACCAAGGCTGCGATCAAGGGCGCCACGACCGAGCAGATGAAAGCGGCGGGCACGGACATCATCCTTGCCAACACTTTCCATTTGATGATCCAACCGGGGGCGGATCGGGTGGAGAGGTTGGGCGGCTTGCACCGGATGATGAATTGGTCCGGCCCGATGCTGACCGACTCAGGCGGGTTTCAGATCTTCTCGATGGGCCATGGCGGCGTCGCCGACGAGATCAAGGGCCGCAACCGTTCCGAGCGACCGAAATCCCTCGTGAAGATCACTGAAGAGGGGGCGGAGTTTCGCTCCTACCTCAACGGTGAAAAACTGTTTCTGTCTCCGGAAAGGTCAATCCAGATTCAGCGGCAGTTGGGCGCCGACCTGATCGTCCAACTCGACGAATGCACGCCCTACCATGTGGGCGACAAATACATCGCCGATAGCATGAAGATGAGCATGCGCTGGGGCGACCGCTGTCTCGAAGAGTTCGATCGTGGCGCCAATGGCTCGCAGGCGCTTTACGGCGTGGTCCAGGGCGGCACCGATCCCGAACTGCGCCGCGAAAGCGCGGAATATACCGCCGATCGCGACTTCTTTGCCACGGCGGTCGGCGGCACGCTGGGCGGCCATAAGGCTCAAATGTACGACGTCGTCGGCATGTGCAGCCCGTACATCCACCCGGATCGTGTTGTGCACCTCTTGGGCATCGGTAACTTCCAGGATGTGTTCGAGGGCGTGGCGCTGGGCATGGATACGTTCGATTGCGTCCATCCGACCCGCGTGGCGCGACATGGTTGGGCCTTGAAAAAGGGCGCGCCGAACGAGCGGGTCAATCTTCGCAATGCCCGCTTTGCAGAGGACAGCGGTCCAATCGACGAGACCTGTGACTGCTACACGTGTCGGAACTATTCCGCCGGCTACCTGCACCATCTGATCAAAGTGGGTGAACTGCTCGGCGTCATGCTGGTGACGATCCACAACGTGTTCACCATGAACCGTCTGATGCGCGAGGTCCGCGCCGCCATCGCCGCGAACCGGCTGGCCGAGGCACGGGCCGAATGGCTCGCTGACTAACTAGGCTGCCCGATTCGTACCCTTGGGGCCAAACGTCAACATGATGACTGCCGTGCCTAGCCAACAAAGCACGGCGCAAACAATGCAGATCGTCCGAAAGCTGGTCAACGCGGCTTGATTGATCGCCGAGCCAACCAACCGAGTTAGCTCATCGGGCAATCCGGGCGGTGGTTGTGTTCCCGCCATTTGGCGCAGGCTATCGCCCATCCCGATGATGACCTCTTCCGGTATGGCCATCCCGGTCGCGACGTCGCCGAAGGCCGCCGTAAAGCGCCAAGCCGCCCCGATGCCCAGCACGGCGACCGCGAGCAGGAAGGCAAGGCGGGCGGCGGCGTTGTTGATTCCGGACGCGACGCCCGCGTTTTCGCTTGGCGTTGCATTCATCACGGCAGTCGTTAGTGGTGCCACTGTCAACGCCATGCCGAGGCCAAGCACTGTGATGCCAGGAAAGAAAGTCGCCCAATAAGACCCCTCGATCCCTGGCCAGGCCAGCAACAGCGCGCCGAAGCCAGCCAGTGCTGGGCCGAGTGTCAGCGGCAGCCGGGCGCCGAAGCGATCGACCAACCCTCCTGTCAGCGGCGACAAAGTCGAAATCAGGACAATCAGAGGCAAGATGGCCATGCCTGCCTCAAGTTCCGAATAGCCAAGCGTGCTGATCAGATGGATCGGCATAAAGAACATCACCCCGCCCATGCCGCAATAGAGCAGCAGGGTGAGCCCGTTGGCACCGGCAAAAGCCCGATTGCGGAACACGCCGAGCGGCAGCATCGGATCGCGTACCCGCGCCTCAACCCGGACGAATAGCGTGAGAGAAACGATCCCTATCGCCCCGGTCGCCCAGACAAACGGCGATGCGAAACCAAGTCTGGGCGCTTCGATCAGCGCGAAGATCAGACCGCCCAGCCCGATCGCGACCAGGCACAGGCCGGCATAGTCGATACCGCAGGCATCCTTGTCGCGGCTCTCCGGCACACGTGTCACGCTCAGGAACACCACCACGGCAGCGATCGGCAGGTTGATCAGGAAGATCCAGCGCCACCCGGCGGCCTCGATCAGCCAGCCGCCGAGCAGTGGGGCGATGGCGACGGTAACGGCGCTGAAGGCCGACCAGGTGCCGATTGCCCTGCCGCGCCGTTTTTCTTCAAAGCAGGCGGTGATGATCGCCAAACTGCCAGGAACCAGCAGCGCGCCGCCGATGCCTTGCAGGGCCCGCGCGGCAATCAATTGTCCGATCGTCTGGGCAAGCCCGCATGCCGCCGACGCAATCGCGAAGATGACGACGCCGATTACGAATATCCGCCGTCGGCCCAGCAGGTCGCCCAGAGCCCCCCCGGTCAGCATTAGAGCGGTCAAGGTGAGCAGGTAGCTTTCGACGACCCATTGTTGTCCGGCAAGGCTGGCGCCGAAATGGCGCTGGATCTCGGGCAGGGCGATGGTCACCACATTGCCGTCGATGATCGCCATGGACGAGGCCAGGATCGTCGTGATCAGAATGAAGGCTTCGACGACCCGTCTGCTGCCCGGTCTTGAGGCTAGCCGCTCATGAGCGGGGGCAGTATGGTCGGCCGACATGTCCGTCCTTTCCAGATCCAGCGCCAACCATAGCTCAAGTAGAGGTCTCCGGCACCGATGAAGCAACTCGACGCCTACCCGAATCTATTCATCATCGATCACCCGCTGATCCAGCACAAACTTACTCTCATGCGCGACGAGGGCCGCTCGACCATGGGCTTTCGAGCCTTGCTGCGAGAGATCGCCCTTTTGATGGGCTACGAAATTACCGACGATCTTCCCCTGACCACAAAGCGCATCCGCACGCCGCTGGAGGAGATGGACGCGCCGGTCCTTGCGGGCAAAAAGGTCGCCATCGTCTCCATTCTGCGGGCCGGTCTCGGCATGGTCGAGGGACTGCACGAGCTTATCCCGTCGGCCCGCGAGGGGCATATCGGGCTCTACCGGGACCCGGAAACCAAGATGCCGGTCGAATATCTGGTCAAGCTGCCAAAGGCGGAAGACCGTATCTTCATTTTGGTCGACCCGATGCTGGCGACCGGAAATTCAGCCGTTCACGCGGTCGATGTGTTGAACCGGCATGGCGTGCCGGACGAACGGATTCGCTTTATGGCCCTGGTCTCCGCGCCTGAGGGGGTGAAGGTCTTTCACGACGCCCATCCAAAGGTTCGCGTGTTCACGGCCTCGTTAGACCGCGAGTTGAACGATCATGCCTATATTCTTCCAGGGCTGGGCGATGCCGGAGACCGCATGTTCGGCACGAAATAGCCATTTTGTCGACCAATCTGTTCCTACTGCCCTTATTGCCAAGCTGCTGAAGACCAATGGGAGAGACCCGATGCTGAACCGCCGTACCGTTCTAAAGTCCGCCTCCGGAGCCGCCGCCGGCCTTCCGCTGGCTGCTGTCCTTTCTGACCCGATCTTGCGCAGCGCCGTGGCGCAGGGCTTGGATACCGTATCGCTGGATTTGCCCAGCGGCCGCACCGTGAACGCCTCGCTCGCAGTTCCGGCCGAGACCCCGGCAGGGGCCGTGCTGCTGGTTCACGAATGGTGGGGGCTTAACGACCAGATCCGCGCCGTGGCTGCCGAGTTGGCCAATCTTGGCTACGTGGCCTTGGCCGTCGATCTGATGGACAATCAAGTCGCCGAGACCCCGCAGGACGCCCAGGCGCAGATGGCGGCGGTCGTGGCCGAAGAGGCAACCGAGACTCTGGTTGCGTGGATCGACTGGCTGCGCGCCAGCGACCTCACCAATGGCAAGATTGCCACGGTCGGTTGGTGCTTCGGCGGTGGCTGGTCGTTGCAAGCCTCGTTGGCGACGCCGGTTGACGGCACGATCATCTATTACGGCCGCGTGCCCGGCGATGCGGCCGAATTGGCAACGTTACAAAGCCCCGTATTGGGACACTTTGCCAGCCAAGATCAGTTCATCGATACCGCGATGGTGACGGCGTTCGAATCCGCCCTAGAGGAGTCGGGCGCGGCCTTTGATCTGCACACTT
Organism: Pseudomonadota bacterium; assembly: GCA_039030175.1. Lineage (GTDB taxonomy): Bacteria > Pseudomonadota > Alphaproteobacteria > DSM-16000 > Inquilinaceae > JANQGH01. The sequence goes on along the minus strand of JBCCER010000051.1, from coordinate 3,736 downwards.
ACGATGCCAACCATGCCTTCGCCAACCCGACCAGCGCGGCCCATGACAGCGAGGATGCCCAGCTCGCCTGGCAGCGGACGCTTGAGTTCTTGGAACAGACGATCGGCGGCTAGCGGCGACGCTTCGGACCAATTGCATCTGCAAGTCATTCGCACTATCGTCCGACGCTGAATAGCACGCGCCTTGCGGCGCTTGACTGAGCGTAAAGCGCGTGGCGGGCGCTGAGGTTCGCATGTCCACAAGGCATGGGAGGCTTGGCGCCCTGCCTCGCGAATGGCCCGAACCGTGACGATTGATGCACAGACCAGCCAGTTAGCACGCGCGCGGCCGCGCTTGAATGGCTGGACCGTGATCACCGCGCTGATCGCTCTCCTGATCTCGTTGCCGGTGCTCATCGTGCTCAGCCGCGTGCTGGAATCCTCCGGCGGGGCATGGGATCATCTCGCGTCAACCGTCCTGCCGACCTATGTCAAGAACACCGTCTTCCTGATCCTTGGCGTCGCAGTTCTCGCCGGATCCATGGGCGTTACAACGGCCTGGCTGGTCACCATGCACAGGTTCCCGGGCAGTCGCATTCTGGAATGGGCCCTCCTGCTGCCACTGGCCGTACCGACCTATGTGATGGCCTATGTCTACACCGACCTGCTGGAGTTTGCAGGTCCGGTTCAGAGCGCTCTCCGAAACATGTTCGGCTGGGGCGCGCGCGAATATTGGTTTCCGAGGATCCGGTCTCTCGAGGGCGCTATCGTTATGATGTCGCTGGCTCTTTACCCATATGTCTATTTGCTGACCAGAGCCGCATTTCTTGAGCAGTCCATCTGCGTTTTAGAGGTAAGCCGCACGCTGGGCAGAGGGCCAGTGCGCAGCTTCTTCTCCGTCGCACTTCCTCTAGCACGCCCTGCCATTGTCGCCGGCTTGTCGCTGGCGCTGATGGAGACGATTGCCGACTACGGTACAGTTCAGTACTTCGGCGTCCCTACCTTTACGACGGGCATCTACCGCACCTGGTTTGGCATGGGCGAGCCAATAGCGGCCGCTCAGTTGGCGGCATTTCTGATGATATTTGTCGCCGCCCTGTTGCTGATCGAGCGGCGAGCGAGGGGACAAGCCCGCTATCATCATACGACGGGCCGCTACCGACGCATCAACCAGCGCCAGCTGCGCGGCTGGAAGGCCTTAGCATCCTGCATCAGCTGCTTTATGCCCCTAATTCTAGGCTTCCTCGTCCCAGCCTCTGTGTTGCTGGACTATGCCCTGATCGAAGGAGACTCGACATGGGGCCGCGGCTTTACCCAGTTCGCCTGGCACAGTTTGGTGCTTGCCACAATTGCTGCTGCATTGGCGGTCTTGCTCGCGACCTTGTTGGCGTATGGCGTCAGACTTAACCCCTCGCGCTTCAACCGCGCTGCGATCCGAACTGCGTCCATGGGCTATGCCGTTCCAGGCTCAGTCATAGCCGTGGGCGTTCTTATTCCATTTGCCAGCGTCGACCAGGCGGTAGATGCCTTTATGCGCGAGACGTTCGGTGTTTCCACCGGGCTGATCCTAACCGGAACGATCGCGGCCCTTGTTTTCGCCTATCTGGTTCGTTTTCTGGCAGTCTCTTACAACACGATCGAGGCGAGTTTGGGGAAGATCAGCCCAACCATGGACTATGCCTCGCGGACTCTGGGCCAGGGACCGCGGGGCACACTGCTAAGGGTTCATGCGCCGATCATGCGCGGTGGTATCCTCACCGCCGGCCTGCTGGTATTTGTCGATGTGATGAAGGAACTGCCGGCAACCTTGATCGTGCGGCCGTTCAACTTCGATACGCTCGCCATCCGGGTCTATCGGCTGGCATCCGACGAGCGTTTGGCGGAAGCCTCGACCGCAGCTCTAACGATTGTCGCCGTCGGGGTGTTGCCGGTGATCTTACTCAGCGCAGCAATCCGGCGCTCGCGCCCAGGGCACGTTCCAGACGGCTAATCCGCGACTTCAGGTCAGCTATCGCTGGCCGCCTCGCGTAGATTCTCCAAAACCTGGGTTGTGGCCTCACCCGTCACGGGCGTTCCAACCAAGCGCTGGAAAGCCTGTATGGCCGAACGGGTTCGGTTACCCATGATGCCGTCGGCCGAGCCCGGCGAGAAACCGAGTTGGGCCAGCAGCGTCTGAATCTCCCGAATGCCTTCGCGGTCCACTGGCTCCGCCGAGCCTGCCGCGACGGGGGTCGGTTCGGTTTCTGGCAGGGGGACGCGGTTTTCCGGCGAGGTCACGTCAGCAAGCGGGCCCTCGCCATCGGTACCGTTCAGCCGCTCAAGGGCTTCCGCCGCATCAACGTCGCCTGCGTCGGCGGCGATCCGATACCAGCCGGCCGCCGCCGCCAGGTCGGGGGCGCCGTCCAGCCCGCGCTCAAACAACCGCCCCATATAGAAAGCGCCGCGTGGGTTTCCGCTTGCGCTGGCTGCCTGCAGCCATTGGGTCGCAAGCGTGAGATCCGCCTCAACACCATTGCCTTGGGCATATCCAAGACCGACGGCAAGCTGGGCCCTCGGATGGCCCGCTTCGGCGGCGCGCAGGAACAAGCTAAAGGCCCGTTCCCGATCCTGCGGTGTGCCGAGCCCGCGATCGAGCATCACGCCGAGATTATAGATCGCATCGAAAACGCCCTGCTCGGCGGCTTGCGCGAACCAGTAAAATGCGAGTTCATAGCTTTGGTCGACGCCGACGCCCTCAGCATAGCGCGACCCTAGTTCCTGTTGAGAGGGTGCATCGCCGCGCAGCGCCGCATCGACCAGCAGTCGCATCTCCAGCGAGGCTCCTGGCGGTAGCGGGGCGAGGCTCTCATCGGTGAGTGGCTCGTCTTCGTCGACGACTTCCTCCACGACGACGATTTCCTCGACCGGCTCTTCAACGACTTCGACATTCTGTGGCTGTTCGCCCTGCGCGTCAGCGCCGGGCGCCTGTTGTTGTTCAGCCGACTCGGACGGCGTTTCGCCAGTTCCGGTGGAGGCTTGGCCGCCCGTTGCCTGAGGACTCTCGGTGCCGGCCGTCGTTGCTTGGTTGCCTGAATCTGCGGTCGGTTGTTGTCCGGCCGGCGCCGTGCCTTCGGTCGGCGTTGAAGTCTGTGCCGTGGTTTGCTGCGTCGAGGGCTGGCTAGTCTGCTGGCCTGTACCATCGGCACTTGGCTGCCCGGTCGCGGCCGGGGGTTGAGCCTGGTCGGCGTCGGCCATGGAAACCGTGTCGGACTCGCCGCGCAGCCAGCCGAACAAGCGCTGGTTGCGTTCACTGTCCGACGCGACATACGCGCCGCCGGCAATCACCAGCACACCAATGATGATCCAGGCAATTCCAGCCGAACCCAATCTAAACCGCTGGCGCGGCGGCGGTGCCTCTTCGTAGGTGTCGTCTGGCCCGCCGGTGAGCAGCATGTCCAGCGACGGCTCATGAGGCTCGATGGTTTGGGGTATCGGTATTGGGGCCGGCTCAGGTGCCGGAACCGGTTCTGGCTGCGGCTCCGGTTCTGCGGCCGGCGCAGGCTCAGGCTCAGGCTCCGATTGCGATTCCGGCTCGGGTTCGGGCTCTGGTTCTGGCGTCGGCTCCGGCTCAGGAACTGGCGGTGGGGCGGTCGGTTGAGGGGGCAGGTCAACGGGGTCGACTGACTCGGCCACCTCGGGCGCCTCGGGTTGTGACGATGTCTCCGGGTCGGCCAGCAGGTCCGGTTCGCGCGTTTCGACATTCAAGGGTGTTGCCGGAC
>JBCCER010000050.1:0-27638 GCA_039030175.1 Pseudomonadota bacterium | reverse complement strand
GCGAATGCCCTGAAGGATCGTCAGATCGAGCGTGAGGTCGGGGTCGACAATCACCGCGTCGAACAGCGTCACCAGGTCTTCATGACAGGTATCCAGCCGCTCTCGAGAGGCGTTTGACCATTTGAAAGGCATCGGAGTCTCCCCTTTGAAGGAAAAGCAACCGATGAAAGCATGGTGAGATCACCAAGGGAACCCGCAACCCACCCGTGAGCACCACCGCAGCTAGCCGCGGGGTAATTGCGGAACGATAGCCAGCTCGGAAGGCGAGCACGTGTGGCCATTTCGTTGCGTCGCCGGGACCGCCACCAGGATCCTAAGCTGCATCGTGAGGGTCAAGCCAAACCCTCATCCCATCTGGGTTTGCCACAGCCTGTTTTCCTATCCCCTGCAATTGGCTTCATGAAAATGGAGACACATAGACTTCTCACCGCGCGCCCAATTCGGCTGCCACCACGCGGATATTCTCCCTCATGAGGTTGGGAATGGCGGCTACGGGCGGGTAATTGCGGTAGCGAGCGTTGTATTCGGCCAAGATCTCGACGATCTCGGCGTCGTCCAGGCCGTCTGTTGCACGCTTCTTGATTTGTCTGTGGACCCAACTGATCAGCTGCTGCATCTCATCGAACAGCGCCATGGAGCCTTGCGCTCCATGGCCAGGAAAAATCGTCGGATCACGCTCGCCATAGTCGTTACTGATCGCTTCAATCTGCGCCAACCAGTCGACCGTGTGCCCTTCCATCATGAACGGTGTCATCGCGTTATCAACGACGTCGCCTGTAAACAGGGCGTTGATCGACGAAGCATAGAACATCGACATTGTAGCTGCCTCGCCTTGGCCAATATCGTCGACGATCAGGCGAATGTCGGAATAGACAATTTCCTGCCCATCGTTGAAGAACCGGGTGGGCAGGGGTTGCTGATCGGGTGCGTCAGAGCCGAGAACTGCTTTGGTGGCTGCGACAAGGCCATTTTCGTCGTTCGCCATCACGCGACCGGTCGCTTCCGACGCGTAAACGGGCGCATCGGGAAAAACCTCTAGAAAGGACTGCAGTCCACCAAAATGATCCGGATGAGGGTGGGTCAGCAAGATTGCCGCGACCGGTTTTCCGATTGCGGCAACCTGCGCCGCAGCCTCGCGCCCAGCGGAAAGTGAGCGCTGCGTATCGATCACAACGACCGTTTCCTCACCTTCGAGGATCCAAGTATTGACGGAACCATTGCCAGGTTGAGTGAACCGTCTCACCTCTAAGTCGCGCGTAGGTGTTCCCATGGCGTTCAAAACCACCTATGCGCGGAAGGGGCTGCCATCAGCTGCAAGATCATAATGGGTTTCCATCGGCACTTGAGGATTGGATGTTGATATTTGGCTTGGCGAAACAAGTTCAACTGGTGTCCAAGACGATCCTTCTTCGATGAAACTCAGGGTGCCGATCAATGATGAACAAAAAGCGGCTGCTGTGTATCGGCGGAGCCAGCGGTATGGGTAGAGGGATCGCTGAGGCAGGGATCGAAGCCGGCGCGTCCGTAACAATCACAGCCCGATCTCCAGAGAAAGCAACAGCGATCGCCCGCGACCTGGGGTGTTCAGGGTTCGCCGTCGACATCACCGACGCGACGAGCGTCAAATCGCTGTTCGACAATGTCGGTTCGATCGATCACCTGGCCATCACGGCCGGCGCCACTGGCCGTTCGAGCTTCAAGAATACCGTGCCCGAGGAGGCACGCGGCTTTATGGATGGCAAGCTTTGGGCCACTCATCGTTGCATTTGGCAGGCGAAGGATTTGCTCGACAAAGACGGTTCCATTGTGCTGGTCACGGGAGGCTATTCCGACGCCGCTACGGATGCGGCGGGCCATGTCCATATCGCGTTCCAAGCGGTCGAGGCGATGGCCCGGGTGGCGGCAGTCTCGTTGGCCCCGATCCGATGCAATGTGATCCGCCCTGGCTTCATTGATTCCGCGCTTTGGGACTTCATGGACAATGAGGATCGTCAAGTCCTGCGGGCGTTGGAACAATCGAAGACCTTGACCGGACAGATCGTGTCGCCGATTGAACTCGGCCGTGTTGCAATCCGGCTGATGATGTCGACCCCGATCACAGGCGCGGTCATCCCGGTCGATGGCGGTCGCCATCTGTGGACAGCCGAGTGACATTGCCGGACAGCCAGCACATTTGCGCAGCATCGGCACCAACAGTCGCGCCGACAAACGCCCTCAACGATACCAGCCAGAACGTGCTGGGGCCGGGCAGTGTCCGCGAACGCGTTATTCTCGGCGGAACCGACGCCTACGCCGGCGCTACGGGCGTGGTGACGGTGACCTTCGCCGAAGATACCGTCGACATGGATTTCGACATGAGCTGCCAATAGGCATCTAGCGGGCTGGGTCGGCAAGGGAGAGCCGACCCGGACCGCCAGCGCGACGCGACACGCGGCCGGCGCTAGTCGTCGCAGGCGATATCGAACTCCATGGTCACAACCATGTCGTCGCGGCTGATCGTGACGGTGCCGTGGGCAAAGGCGTAGGCGCCCGTACCGCCGGTGACGATGGCCGATTGGGTGGTATCCCAGGCGACGCCGCTGGTGTCCTGGGCGGGGCTGTCTGTCTGGACCAGCCGGTGATAGCCGATATGCCCGTCGCCCAGCGCCATGATGTACTCATAGACGCTCTCGCCCACCGTGCCGTCATCGCCAGGCTGGTTCAGCACCGTGCCGATCCAACGATAGTGGCCGACCGGGTTGCCGTCCTGGTCGGCGAGAGAACGATAGCCGATCCGCTGGTCGCCCGCGCTCGGCCCCGGTGCGCCATTGTCGATGTAGTCCACCGTTCGATCGCTGCCGTCGCTGACCACGGTGAAGGGCTGGCAAGCGTCACCGTTCTGGGCAAAGGCCGGCAGCGACAGGCTCGCAGACAGACCGAAAGCAATGCCGGAAAGGAGTTTGCGGTGCGGGTTCATTTTGATGTCCTTCTTACGTGGCGTAGCCCCAATGCCCGTCATTCAGTCGCCGCAGCTTATGTCCACGGTCAATGTCAGGACCAAATCGTCGCGCGAGTACGAAATCGTGCCGACGGCCCCATCATAGGGCCCCGTGCCACCAAAAACGACGGACGGTTGGACAGTTGCCCAAGTGACTTGATTTGTGTCCTGGGCCGGGACAGTAGTTGTGTCCAGGCTCTGCGCCATGATCAGCCCATGCTCGAACACGAGCACTTCGTCGAACAGGGTCTCGCCCGTTTGACCATCGTCGCCCGGTACATCCAGCACGGTGCCGACCCACCGAAAGTAACCAATTTGATTGCCGTCGCCATCGACCAATGTGCGCCGTCCAATGCGTTGATCGCCCGGTCCGGGCCCATCGGCGCCAGCATCGACATAGTAGACGGTCCGCTCGCTCGCATTGCTGAACGCCGTAAAGGGCGCGCACTCTGCCTCAGATTGGGCGCTGGCGGCCGCGCTGCTTAAGATCAAGATCGGGAATGCGGCCGAACACAAGGCTTGTCGGAATGTCATTCTAATCCCCCCAGGATTGTGGTTCTCGATATCCACGCTAACGGTCAGGCTCAAGGCGCCGTAACGCTGTGATGCATCACCGATCTGTTCCGACGATAGCATCTTGGACGGACTGGCAAGCGGTTTTGAGGGCAGTGATCTCGTCGTCGGCCAAATCCAACGGATAGACCGATTCCCACCCGTCCAGGCCGATCAGTACAGGCACGGAAATCACGCCGTCTAGATCTAGCCACTCGCCATCGAGGGCGACCTGGGCCGGGAAGATGCGGCTTTCACCCCGGATGAAATGCGCCACCATATCGGCCACCGCGTAGGACGGCGCGACCTCTGACGTCCGGCCGGACGTGTAGTGGATGAAGAAGGGTTTGATCGCGGTTCTGAGGTCGACGGGCAGGGACATGACGAAGTCGAAGGCGGCTTTGATGTCGCCTCCTTCGATCAACTCCTTCAGGCGACCCATCTCCCTGGAAATCTCTTCGGGAAACACCGACATCGGCCGGCCCGAACGGGTGCGATCGACCAGCGCTGCGATTGCCGCTTGGTCGACGCCCTTGACCTGAAGCTGGCTCCAAGTCGGCACCAGATGCATGCCGTGCTGACCCAGCATGTAGCCGTGCACCTGAAGCCTGCTGACCCCCAACTCGGCCGCGATCTCGCCGCGAAAGCGCATCGTGTCCAACCAGCCGCCCGCGCCCACGACGCGATGTCGGCCCAACTGTTCGGCAAAGACATGGACGCCGAGCTCTACCGGGTTGGACTGCACGATGACGATCGGCATCTGGCCGGCGCGCTGGGCGAGCGCGTTCGCATAGCCCTCGAACATCCGCCGGTTGTCGCGCCCAAGCCTGGCACGGTCGAACGGCTTGCTGGGGTCGCTCGGTACCGTGGCGCCGGCCAGCATGACGACGATATCCGCGTTTACTTCTTCGGGCTCAAAGGCCAGCTCGATCTCAGGCGCATCGTCGACAAACGCATCCTTGATATCGGCGCGGATGGCCCAAAGCTCGTGCTCGCTGGCACCGCCACGATGGCCGACAAGCTGCAGCCTGGCATCGGGCAGCATGAAGCGTCCCTCGACCAGTTGGACCGCCAATTGCCGACCGCAGGTTCCGGCCGCGCCGATGATCGCTATGTCCATGAGTTTGTCTGGCTCCGGCGAGCTACAACAGGACGATGATCGCGCGTTCTATGGCGGCGCGCAACGGACAAGCCGGTCCCCGTGACCTCCCAACGCGCCCTGGCACGCGATCCTATTTGCGAACGGTTCTGATTATCATTGCAAATGCGAGTCATTCTCGTTTATATGGCGCTCGTGCCGAACACCGATGACGGTGTTCTTGTCTCCAATGTCATGAGGCTTGAGATAGATGCAGATTCCAGTCGCTGAGCACTTCTCCTCCACTGAATCTCAGCCGGACGTTCCACGGTTAAGCCGCACACTCAACAGTTCGGACCTTCTGGCCGGGCGCCGAGAGATCATCATCGACCATGACGGCGAGCTGTACCGGTTGAGACACACAAAGAACGGCAAGCTGATTTTGAACAAGTAGGGCGCTGGACGGCCGCGCTCCGTCGCTCCCGCCAAGCATGCGTTGGCTGGGACCGCTTCCAACCTCGACCGGCAGGCACCCGCCCGGCCCAAGAATCGCCTTCGGAAAGTGACATGCCATGAGCTTGACCCCGCCCGGCCCCACCCATTGCCGCCTTAGCGATCTAAGCTTCGCGTCGAACCTTGTCGTTTGGGCGCTGAGGCAAGGCGTTCATGACCCCGGCAACGCGTTGAACCTCAAGCAGACCTTTGAGCGCACCTTCGGCACCGATGGGGTTAATGCGGCGATGGCTGCCTTTGGACGGCTGGTCGGGTCGCTGCGGCGTGGCCTGAAACAGATGCCCGACATTCGGCTGCCCGAGGATGGGGAGGTTTCCCGTCAGGAAGCCGCGCTGCTGACAATCGTCGCCTCGATCCAGCTGGGCCTGGGTGAGGAAGCGCAAAAGCTGATCGCGCGCATGATCTTCAAGGACGAACGCGAGGAGTTCACGTCGGTCGCAACGGTGTTTTCGAAGAACCTTGCCGCCGTCGGCCATGTCTTGCCACCCGACGGCACCGGCCACGGCCCCGACGTGCCTTTATCGCGCTGGAGCAGATCTCGGCCGAAACCTCATCACCGACGAACGAAGGGGCTTGCCGGACTCACGGCGCAGGAATCGACAATTGTCGTCGGGCTTCGTCTGTGGGTGACCGCACTCAAAAAGAACGACAGCGCGCATGCGGCCCTGCACGCTCATTTTCATGAATGGGGCGTGGTTCAGGCAACCAACAGTTTGAACGCTGTGCTGAACCATACGGCTCGCTGTGCAACCCGGGTGTTCGACATCCGCTGCCCGAAATGCCCAGGACTGTCGGCGGACGAGGCAAGGATCCTCAACGCCGTTGCCGCCATGCAGCGCGGCAACCGGATCGAAGCCATCGAGACGCTGATGTCCTGGCTGCCGCCCCAGGTCGCGCAGATCACCATCGTCCCTGTTGAGGGATTGGCCCGCGTGTTCCAAGAGGCGGGCGCAGAGCTGCCGCCAAGGCATTGGCGGTTCGAGGCCATGGAGCATGCTGACCGAGTCCACACATCGCGGCGCGACGACGAACGGCCCGAGGACAATCGACGCCCGACACTGCACTAGCCCTCACGACGCTGAGCGGAATGCCCCAAGCGCTCGGCCGCGTGCGGCGGCCCCTCGCACCTGACCTATTACCAAGGCTCGATGATAACGACCCATGTGACCATGTTGTCTTGTCGGCTGGTCAGGCGCGTGTCGCGCGGTGGTGTGGATGCACCACAAGCGGCGCGCAACGCAGCCAGCGGGCAAGACAACACGGCCTTCGGTGGGGCCAAATCGCTCCACGGCTACGTTGTGCCGCTTGCCCGATGCACCGCATCGCGCTGCGCGACGCGCCTTGCCGTGAACCGATTTGGCCGCCATCGCATGGGTTGTTATCATCGAGCCTTGGTATCAATCCTGCGAGCGGGCCGCCATCACGATCAATCCAGACCGTAAATGCGCGCGATATCGTCGAGCATCAGATTGGCAGCAATGATGCCGCCTGCCGTATTCCAAATCACGTCGGACACTTCGTCGACCTGGCCGGCCTGCACCGCCGTGAGAGACTGCCAAAGCGGATCGCCAAGGGCACCCTCCTGCTGCGCCACGCCCTCGCCATCGCCGGTGTCGTAGGTGAAGTAGAAGATGCGATCCCCGTTCATGTCGGGAATGCTCTCGCGCCCGACACGCAAGGCAAACTCATCGACGTTCTGGTTTTCCGGCCGGGCAAAGCCGAGATCGCCCAACACCACACCGGAAAAACTGTCGAGCTGGTAAATCCGAATCTGGCTGGGGAGGAAGCGCACGACAGAGACTTCCTCTGTCAGGTGATCGCCCAGTTGCTCGCGCAGGCCGGCGATCCTTGCGTCATAGTCGGCCAGCACTGCCTCGCCCTCATCCTCCATGCCCAGCGCTTCGGCATACAGCTCGAAGTTCACGCGCCAGTCGCCTCGCAGCCGCTCGGACAGGACCGTGGGCGCGATGGCGGACAGTTGGGGATAGACTTCCTCGTGGCGCTGCTTGTTTCCGAGAATCACGTCCGGCTCCAAGGCAGCTACCAATTCGAGATTGATGCCGCTTTCGACACCCAGATTCATCGCGTCGGCCATGGCCTCTTCGATGTGGTCATACCAGGGGTCGCCGGTCCACGATTGGGCAGCGCCGACCGGCGTCACCCCAAGGGCGAGCAAAGCCTCGGTTCCTTCATTGGTCAGCACGACAATGCGTTGAGGGTTGTCGGGAACGACGGTGCTGCCCATCGCGTGATCGATCTCGCCCGCGCTCGCCGCCGCGGACAGGCCAACGATCGCAATGCAGAGCGCAAAATTTGGAACGGTGCGCATGAAAGGGGTCTCCTAGCTGTCAGGGTGGTCCACCGGATTGTGGGTGGCCAACAGCTGCCTGGAACCCCGGTTGGCGCGAACCGTGATGGGTCGGGTCGGCCCTGTCAACACCAAAGCCAGACAAGGCGTCGACCGTTCCCTGGCGATCGGAGATTGCGTTCCGGCCCCCTCTCTGCGTCCTCGGCCAGCGGCCAAATCCGATGATGGCAGCGCGATCTTCACCGACGCACGACTGGCGGGTGATTGCCGGCATGATGCTATGCCTAATCGCTGCGGCGGCCGCCAGCCTGCATCTGGGGCTGCGCCATTACGCGCCCTGGCAGGTCATCGATGCGCTGTTCAACGACAGCCAAAGCACCGAGGGCCTGATCATTCGGACGCTAAGACTGCCCCGCACGGTGAATGCATTGGTCGTCGGCGCCGCCTTGGCTGTATCGGGCCTGCTGATGCAATCGGTGACCCGCAACCCGCTGGCCGCCCCAGGGGTGCTGGGGGTCAATGCCGGGGCGGCCTTGGCCGTTGTGTTGGGACTTTCGCTGTTTGGGATCGTGTCGTTAACGGCCCTGGCTGGGCTTGCGGCGGCGGGGGCGTTGGCGGCGACGACACTTGTCTTCGGCATCACGCTGTCGGCGGGGCGCAGCTTCTCGCCGGTCCACGTGCTGTTGGCGGGCGTGACAGTTGCGGCGTTGCTGGCGTCGTTCACCCAGATCGTGCTGGTCACGGACGAAAGCACGATGGAATCGCTGCTGTTCTGGCTGTCGGGCGGATTTGCCGACCGGCCTCTGCGGCTGCTCGCCATCGGTGGCCCGGCGATCGCCGTTGCGTTCATCGCGGTATTGCCCTTGGCGCGCGCGCTTGACGTGCTCATGACCGACGATGACAGCGCCCAATCCCTGGGCGTCCCGGTCTTGCGCATACGCCTTGCTGCGTTGGGGCTGGCGGCCGTTCTTGCCGGCATCTCGGTTTCCATCGCCGGGCCAGTCGTATTCATCGGGCTGATCGCACCGCACATCGCCAGACATCTCGTTGCCCCCGCCCATGCCGTGCTGATTCCGGCGGCTGCGCTTGTCGGCGCCATGCTCGCCATCCTTGCCGATATTCTTGCCCGCTATCTGGTGGCCCCCGGCGAGGCGCCGGTAGGGGCCGTTCTTGCGCTGATCGGCGTTCCGGTCCTGATCATCCTGCTGCGATCTCGGCGCATGGTTTTGCAGCGACGATGACGGACGCCACTTACTTCTCAACGCGCAGTCGCGCGGGTTGGCCGTGGGTGATCGTCACGCTGGCAGTGCTGCTCTTCGTCCTCGTCCTGCTGGCGATCGGGGTCGGCAGTTCGTGGCTGAGTCCGGAGCGCGTGCTGCTCGCCCTCATCGGCGAGGGCGAACGCATGGATCAGGTGATCGTGCAAACCCTGCGCCTGCCGCGCGTCTTGCTGGCGGCGGAGGCCGGGGCATGCCTGGCACTGGCGGGTGCCCTGTTGCAGCGTGCGACCCGCAATCCGCTGGCTTCGCCTTCGGTGCTGGGCATCGTCGACGGCGCGGCGGTCGGTGTCGTGTTGTTCCTGTTCGTCTTCAGCAATGAGGCCAACGCCCTAACGGTATCGATCCACTACCAGCCCCTTGCCGCCGCGACGGGGGCGGTTGTCTTCGCATCGATCGTCGCGCTGCTGATCTGGCTCGATGGCGGTGGACCCACCCGGCTGATCGTCTACGGGGTGGCGATCGCGGCCCTCGCCAGCGCGCTCGTCACCCTGCTGATCGTCCTCGGTCCCGTCTACCGTGCGTCTCAGGCGTTGATCTGGCTTGCCGGATCGGTGCACCAGGCCCACTGGTCGGACGTGTATACGATAGCGGGGCTTCTCATCCTATCGCTGCCCCTTTTGGCGCTGTTGCCTAGGGCGATGGACCAGCTTCTGCTCGACGATGACACCGCCGCGACCACAGGACTCGCGGTAGCTTCCATGCGCGCGGTGCTGCTGCTCATGGCCGTCTACCTCACCGCCAGCGCCGTGTCGTTTGTGGGCGGCATCGCCTTTGTCGGTTTGATCGCCCCCCACCTGACGCGTCTGCTTGTCGGGCACTCGGCGGGGCGCTTCCTGCTCGGTTCGGCGTTGGTCGGTGCGATCATCGTGCTGGCGGCCGATATCATCGCGCGCCTTGCGCTCGCGCCGCTGGAACTGCCGACCGGTGCCGTCACGGCCCTTGTCGGTGCGCCCTATTTCCTGTTCATCCTCATCAGACAGGCACGCAGCCATGCATGACCGACTCGCACGTTTCGAATCGGTCAGTGTCGGCTATCGCGACTCGCTGGTTTTCAAGGATCTGGATCTCACCCTGCCGCGCGGGCGCATCACCGCGTTTTGCGGGCCGAACGGCAGCGGAAAGTCGACGGCGTTGCGGGCCATGCGCGGGCTACTGGGCCTTGATGCCGGCATCGTACGCATCGGCGAACGGCCGCTTTCCGAATGGCCGATGAAGGATCTGGCCAAAGAGGTCGCGATGCTGACGCAGGCCCCTAGCGCGCCGGAGGAAATCAGCGTTGCCGATCTGGTCATGCTGGGCCGATTCACTCACCGCAAACCCTTCGCTGGCCCGTCAGCAGAAGACCGTAATGCGGTAGCGCGCGCGATAGCGGCCTGCGACCTTGCCGATCTGTCCGAACGCTCGCTCGGCGCGCTTTCCGGCGGCCAGCTTCAGCGTGCCTGGATCGCCATGGTTTTGGCCCAGGACGCGCCGGCCATCCTGCTGGACGAACCAACCAACCATCTGGACATCGCCCATGCGTTGGACACGCTCGAACTGATCGGCCGCCTGAAGCGCAGCCAAAACAAATCCGTGGTCATTGTGCTGCATGACCTAAATCTGGCGGCCAAATACGCCGACCACATGGTGCTGTTCCGGTCCGGCAAGATCGCCGCCGAAGGTTCGGTGAGCAACGTCTTCACCCAAGAGACAATCGCCCGCGTCTTCGACATAGACTGCCGCGTCATTCAAGACCCGCAGCTCCAACGGCCCATCTGCATCCCCTACCCGAAGCGCGGCGCGGGTCTTTCGGATGAACCGGCAATCGAAGACGAGAAACTGGCTACTGGCTGAACGCCTGGCCGACGACGGCGGACCGGCCCGAACGGAGTTGTCGGCGACCTCACTTCACCCCGACACCGACATAGGCGGTGGCGGACAGGGTGACTGGCAGCGGCCCGACTTCAGTTTCGATATGGTCGACCGCGCGCTTTGATTTCTCGCGCCAGACCTCCTCCGGCGTCGCGTTTTTCAGCATCAGCACGGGCGCGCTGCCTTTGACCATGCCGGCCCAAAAGTCCTCTGCCGAGGTGATTTCGCTGCTGAGAGTAACGTGATGGACCGACACGTCGCGAAAGCCGGCGGCGCTCAACTCGGCTTTCAGAACATCGGGGTTTTCCAGCGAGGTGGCGTCGTAAGTCGGGTCCGGCAGGTCGGGCTTGATCGCCTGCATGGCACCGAACATGGCCGTCATAACGGGCGAGTGTGCGACCGGCGCCCAGCTAGCCACACAGACATGGCCACCTGGCTTCAACGTGCGGCGCAGCTCCGCATAGCCCTTCGAACGGTCCGGAAAAAACATGAGGCCGAACATGGAAAAGGCAGCGTCGAACGTGCCGTCCTCATAGGGCAGATCCTGGCCGTCGCCCTGAACGGCCTCAATGTTGTCGACACCCTCTTCGGCAATGCTCTCGCGCAGCATCGCCAGCATGTTTTCGGAAAAATCGAGCGCCTTGACGCTGGCAACACGGCCCGCCGCCGCGAGCGACAAGGTGCCGGGGCCGCAAGCGATATCGGCGATCTGGTCGTTGTTGGTCAAAGGAACCAGATCCAGCGCCGCCTCGATATAGGGCCTGAACCAATGCTTAGTCGTCTCGGCATAGCCTTCGGCGACCATGTCCCAGGGCGCGACGCCACTCAGCATGCTCATTTGCGCCTCCAGTTTCGCGTGCGTGTCTCGGCCGTCGGCTGCTGAGTGAACCTATCGGGCTTCCTTCAACAACTGCTCGCTCATCTCCCACAGCCTTTCGGCTGCTGCATCGTCGGTGGCATGGGTGTTGACGCCGAAATAGCGTGCCATTGGGCTCTCGGGATCGGTCGGGGCGGCGATGTCGCAATCCTCGCAATAGACGCCGGGTTTGCCGTCAAGCAGCGGCGAGGTGGCTGCCCATACGGTGGTCGAGGCCCCCTGCTCAGGCGTTTTGAAGCCCTGCTTGGCCAGTTCCGACGGCTCGCCATTCTCGTCCAGCCAGCCCATGGCGATCTGCTCTTCTTGCGGCAGATGGCGTTGCAGCGGCGTGAAAATGCCGCCCGGATGGACGGAAAAGGCGTGTCCGCCATGGTCCTTCAGCCGCCGCGACAAGGCGTTGGCAAACAACGCATTCGCCGTTTTGGCCTGACCATAAGCCTGCCATTTGTCGTAGTCGGCCGCGTCGAAATGCACATCGTCCCAACGAATGTCCGTGATCTTGTGGCCCGAGGACGACAGGCAAACCACCCGCGGCGCCGGCGCCTTTTCCAGCAGCGGGCGCAGCGCCTCGGTTAGCGCGAAATGGCCCATATGGTTGACGCCGAACTGGGACTCCCAGCCCGGACCGACTCGCGTTTCCGGGTTGGCCATGATGCCGGCATTATTGATCAAGATGTCGATTTGCGGGTGCTTTTCGCCCATCGACTCGGCAAAGCGATCGACGGAGGCGAGATCGGCTAGATCCATCGGCGCGGTGGTCACGTTGCCTTTGACATCCGCCAGCGTTTCCGCCGCCTTCTCGGGTGATCGCACCGGCACAATAACGGTCGCACCCTTGGCCGCCAAAGCTCGCACGGCCTCAAGGCCGATACCGCTATATCCGCCTGTCACGACCACGACTTTGCCGGTCAGATCGATGCCCTCCAGCACCTCCGCCGCCGTGCTTCTTGCGTGAAAACCGGACTGGGTGGGAACTTGATCGGATAGCGCCATGGCGGGCCTCTTGTCTGTTGCAGCCGCGATCGGGGCGGCCCTTATTCAGCTGGAAAAGTCACCAGGCCGCACCGTCTATCGGCGCGGCGAGCCGGCATCAAAGAGGGATATGTGTCGGCGTCTCGTCCGGGTCAAACCCCAGGTCGCATTCTGTCCAACAAAAGCCGATAACCTGGATCGCGAGAGGTCAGGCCGCCTTCAGCGCCTCGATCGCCGCGCCCAGGTCCCGCCCAACCAACCGGTCGATTTCGTTGCGGGTAAGGTCCGGTTTGACGCGGTAGCATTCATCCAGCGCCTTGGCGGCCTCCTGCGGGTTGTTGGCGGCGACATGGATGGCGGTCAGCACAACACGCGGCAGATAGATGCGGTCATTGTTCTGGCAGCCGATTTCGGCCGTCTTCAGCGCCTGTTCCGGCTTGCCGGCCATTAGATAGGCCATCGCCAGGATGGCATTCCAGACTGCCAGGCGCCCGTCCAGCGGGCTGATATCGACGCCGCGTTGAAGGTTCTCCACCGCTTCGTCGATCTTGCCCACCAGCATCTGCGCCGACCCCAAGGCCGCCCAGGCATGGCCGTTGTTGGGGTTAAGATCGATGGCGTTCTTCAAGATCGGGATCGCCCGTTCCGGCTGGCCGGCATCGGCGATGGCACAGCCCGCAAGACCGACCACGATGCCATCCATATTGTCGAGCCGCATCGCGGTCTCGGCGGTGGCGATGGCTTGGCCGACCACCTCGCCCGACGCCCTCTTAATACCGATGCGTTGGCCGAGCGCCAGGATCAACGCGAGATAAGCGTGAGCCAGGGCCAGCCCCGGCTCCAACCTCACCGATTGCTGCAGCAGGTCGATGGCTTGGGTGAAGGATCCCGTGTGCCAGCCTTCCAAAGCTAGGATGCTCATCGCTTGGATGAGAAGCTGCCGGCTCGACGGCGTGCCGTCGGCGCTGCTTTGGTCCTTATAGATCGCGCGGACAAGCTGAGGTTCCAGCCGGGCCAAAATGTCCTGCAGCAGGTTCGACGTGGCCGCGTCGTCGTTGGGCCGCTCAAACTGCTGCGCCCACAGGTGAAAACCGTTGCCGGTCTCGATCAGCTGGATGTTAGCGCGGATATTGTCGCCCAGCGCCTGGACGCTGCCCTCGAGAAGGTAGGAGACGCCGAGACGCTGCCCGACCTCAGGCGCGCTGATCGCCTGGCCCTTGAACGCAGCGCTGGCGGCGCGGGAGGCCACGGCCAGCATCGGCACCCGGGTCAGAATGGTGGCAAGCGTGTCAGCCAGACCGTCCGCAACCGGCGTCAGTGCGTCATCGTCGCCGAAGACGGCGAAGGGCAGTATCGCTAACGATGGCAGCTTGGGCGGGGCGGCCTGCGTCGCGGGCACGGCCGGTTCGGCCGGGGCCGAGGTGGGCTGCTCTTCCAGCGCCTCCGATCCGCCAATCCGATCGACCGTGCCGACAAACTGAAACCCGCGCCCGCGCACGGTCCTTATGTAGTTTTGCCTGTCGCCGCTATCGCCCAGCGCCTTGCGGGCGGACTTTACACAGCCGGCGATGGTGGAATCGGATACGAAGCGGCCCTGCCAAACCTGGTTGACGATCTCGTCGCGCCCGATCACCCGGCCGGGGTTTTCGGAGAAATAGCGCAGCAGATCGAACACCAGCGGCTCGACATGGGCGGCGGTTCCGTCCTGCCGCAGCTCAAAGGTCTCGGTGTCCAACTCAAAGGCGTCAAACCGGTACAGCATGATGGTTTTCTAACTCTCCTTTCGGTCGGGGGCCAGCCGCCCCCATCCAGATGCCGGCCAGAGCTGGCGAATCTCGACAGAAATGTCGGTGAAAAGGGCTGTTTCGAGCAATCCCCAAGAAATCCCCCAGGAAAACCCAAGCAAGCCTCAAGCAGCGATGGGCGGGGTCTCGTATTCATCGTCTCGTCAAACGGCGCACCGCGCTGTGACGAAGAACACCACCGCTTCGGCGGCGGCCGAACGCGAGAGATCGGCGGGACACCACCGCCACCAACACCAAAAGGAACCCTGACGATGACCACCACCATGACCCCGACCCCGGACTACACCGCCATCAAGACCAAGCAGAATGCCGCCTGGGCTTCGGGCGACTACGCCAAGATCGGCGTGACCTTGCAGATCGTCGGCGAGCAGTTGGCCGAGGGCATGGATCTGGCGCCGGACACCAAGGTACTGGACGTCGCCGCCGGTAACGGCAACGCGACCCTCGCCTTCGCCCGCCGCTGGTGCCAGGTGACCTCGACCGACTATGTCGACAGCCTGCTGGCAGCCGGCCGCGAACGATCCCGCGCTGAGGGGCTGAATGTCCGCTATCAGATCGCGGATGCCGAGGATCTGCCGTTCGAAGACGCTTCGTTCGACGCGGTCGTCTCCACCTTCGGCGCCATGTTCGCGCCGGACCAGGACCAGGTGGCGGCCGAACTGCTGCGCGTCTGCCGGCCAGGCGGCTCGATCGGCATGGCAAACTGGACCCCGGACGGCTTCATCGGCCAGATGTTCAAGACCCTGGGCAAGCACATCGCCCCGCCGGCCGGCGTTGCCTCCCCTGCCCGTTGGGGCGATCAGGAATGGCTGGAAGACTCGTTCGCCGGTAAGGCCAGCGCGGTGACCGCCACGAAGCGCGACTTCATGTTCCGCTATCGCACGCCGGACCATTTCGTGCAGTTCTTTCGCACCTATTACGGCCCGATCCACAAGGCCTTCCTGGCCCTGGATGAGGACGGCCAACGCGCCCTGGAACGCGACCTGCACGCCACCGTGGCCGCGTTCAACACCGCAACCGACGGCACGATGCGGGTGCCCAGCACCTATGCGGAGGTGGTGATCACGCGGGCGTAAATCCGCACGATCAACGGCCCAAACCAGAAGCCCCCGGCGTTTGGTGCGTCGGGGGCTTGCTTCAATCGGGACAGGCTTGATCGATGATCGAAGATGCTGTCGACATCGTGGTCTCCAAGTCGGATCCGACCTCGATTTCTTCGCTGTAGAGGAGACGCAACATCAGCCGCTCCCTTTGAACAAAGTCGCGGTGGCTGGTGAACGGGTACGATGTTTCGCGCTGCGACTCAGCTGTTTCCAGATGAGATGAACTAGCAGGCAAGGGGGATAAGCCGAACGCAACAACGATTGCTGTAGATACGCAATCCATAATCTGACGACCGATGATTCGCCCATCAGCAATCACTGAGCTTCTTCTAATGCTTGAGTCGAGCTCGGTATTGACAAGCACCATGCAGGGCGAAGTTTCAGCCTCTAAGAATTGCGAGACAGTTTCACTATCGGGATAAATCTCCTCGATCAATTCCCTATCTTCGAGCCGTACGTCGCCGATCAATACAGACAAAAGAGGCCTTTCAACAGGTCGGCCAAGATCATATTCAAACGGTGTTTCATCGTCGGCTATTTCCAGCCAGAATTGCACTTCGGCAGTTACTTCACTGTACATGTCTATATCTTGATCAACCAAGATTCCGAGGTGCACGCTTTCGGCAAATTTTATCAGCTCAACATCGGAATCTCGCACTGGAAACTCATCAATCCAGTTGCTGCGATCGCTATGCACGCGATCTAGGAAATCACTTATGAAGGAAGCTGAACCGTCTCGGCCATAGCTGTGGATGAACTCGCAGTCTTTATCGCTAAAGGTTGGCTCTTCGATTTGGGAATATGCACCGGAAGCCGCCAGCAGTACTGAACTAACCAAAAGATATTTAGCAACAGCCACGTCGGCACCGCCCATCTTTATCAAATTCGCATCTGCCTAATCAGCCTGCCGATCTAGGCTTGTACGTCGGCGCGATCACTGGTCGATCAAATGCCTGCGTTCGCAACGCCATAGAATAACTCGCCTTGGACCAATGCGATAATTGGGTCGGCGCAAAAGGTTCACCGTGGCTATCTTCAGGACAATGCATCTCGAAAGCCTGGAACAGCACCCCAGGCCCTACTCCGGGCACTCCATCTCGATGGTTACCACCCAATCGTCGAGGCTTTGCGCATCGTCCTCCGGCGGGCCGGTAACGACCGTTCCGGAGGCACGGGTGAAGGCGCCCGTGCCGCCCGAAATCGCCCAGACAACCGCATCGGCTGAGCTGCGCGCCTCGCTCGACGCGTCGGGGAGTTCGGTGGTGATGGACGCGTGAACCTCTCCATTGGAAAACAAGAGCGAGCCTACAGCGGTAATGAGATGTCCGTCATCTGTGTCGCTCAGCACCGTTGTTACGACATGGAAGCTGCCAAGGTCACCGCCATCTGCTTCGTGCAGACGCCAGTTGAGGATGCGGCGGTCGCCAGGCTGCGCGCCTTCTGATTCATCGCCCAGAAAGATGATCTGCTCATTGCTCATAAAGACCGTCATGTCCTCGCATGCAGGGTCCTGAGCGGCGGCTTGGGCAGTTCCGCCAACCAAGAGAGCGAGCGCTAATGTAGATGCCCTAATCATTCTCGTTGTTCCTTTTCTACTGAGAGCGGGCGCCGCGCTACAACATCGCGCCCATCGCCATTTCCCGATCAATTCGACATTGAGCCTTTCCCATCCGGCTCTAAGCGCTGGGCGTGTCGCGGCCAGCGGTCAGGTCCTTGTTGCCGGGACACTCAAAATGAGCGCAAAGCGTCAGCGCACCACACCGTCTTCGCGTAGCTCCAGATCGCGCTCTTGTCTTTCTTCCAGCGTTTCACCAGCCCCGGCCGGGCCAAGGCCCCCGAAACTGCCAAAGTTACCGGACGCGCCCGGGTTCTCTTGCGCCTGGAATTCCGGGGCCTCGTCTACGGCCGGCTCTTGCTGGGCAGCGCTGCAGGCCGCAAGCAGTGCGGTCAGTGCCGCCATTGAAACCAAAACTCGCAATGCCCTCAACACCTTGCCCCCCAAACACGTTTGAACTTAGCGCGTATTCTAGCCAGGGGGTTCTATCAAGTCACCCGAGGTGAGGGACAGGCCACCAAAGCGTGTGCCAATGCATGACATTCCCAAGCGCGGTGCGGCCGTTTCCTTGGTGGCTAAATTCGCCATTTTGGCGTATCGTTGCGCCACTGGAGGGGGCCATGTCGGTAACGATGCTGAGCGGAATTGGACGTTGGCCCTTTGGCGTGCCTATCCCTGGCCCTTACGGGCTGCTGCACCCGGCCTATTATGTCTGGTGGGCGGAGTATTGGATGTCGGCGCAACGAAACGCGCTCGAGGACTGGCTGTACCTTCTCGATCGGCTTGAGGAAGCGCGATCCGAGCCGGACACGCGAGAGACCGACGGCCCGTGAAACAATCCGATCGCTGCCGGAATGTTCGTGGGACAATCTGACGATGCCTAGCGCTCGACGCGGAAAGTCATCACGGTGGGTTCGGCCCTGCGTCTACTTAGGTTGCTGTTTGTTTGCTTTTGCGACGCACCGCCTCATCCTAGAATGGATTTCCGCGAACCTTGGCCACTGGATCACGGTCCTTGCGACAGTGCTTATGGTGCTGGCCATCGCCGCCGGCTCTGTCTGGGCCCAAGCGAGCGAGGCAAACCCGATCTTCGATCGCGGAAAGTGACGCCCCCCGCGTCGACGAACGCGGCGTCCTCATTCCGCCTGCGAATACGGTCGATCGAAAGCGCATTTCCCAGATGTCCTCATGATCGATCGACATGTCGGCGGAATTCTGATATAAAAATCAGAGAGTTGGCGTCGGCGTGGAGGGGAAGAAATGGCTCACCCGATGGGTGAAAGCGAAACCGGGGCTCAGCGGCTCGATTTCGACCGCCGGGCGAAGGTGGAATTCCACGGCTCCAAGATCACCTCCGACGCGGGCCTTCTTCCGTTTCGGGAACTGGACGACGTTCTCGGGCTCACTTCGCTCGCTGGTGAGCGGCTGGTTGATCCCCGGACCGGGAAGAACCGGCAGCATGGGATGACAGGGCTGTTCCGGCAATCCACCTTCGGACGGGTCGGCGGCTACGAGGACGTGAATGACGGCGACCGCCTGAGCCATGATCCCGCCATGCGTTGGATCGTCGGCGGCCTGGCCGTCACCAAGCCCGCCGCGTCGTCGAGCCAGATGGGGCGCTTCGCGACCGAGTTCCTGGCGACCGACGCGCCTCAAGCCCTTGTGGGACAGCCGAAGTTGACCTGATGCGTCCGCTCGCCTCGCCGCTATCGTCGTGCCGCCCCTTGGCGGTTGCCTCCCAACCGCTGGCGAGTGAAGTTTGCCGTCATCCAGGGTGTCCACATAGGCAATCCCGGCCGAAAGGGCCCAAAATGCGCTGTCGACGAGCGCACACGGTCATACTCGCCATCTTGGCCGGCGGGGTTTCCTTGTTGATCGGTAGCGAGTTGCCAAAGCCGGGCCACGCCGCCGATTGGGAACCTACGCTGCGGCAATGCCTCGAGCCCATTGACTCGGAGGCGGCGCTGACCGCCTGCTCCGAGCTGATCGACTCCGGAGAGTTCGCCGGCACCGGTCTGGCGGAGGTACATGTTGCGCGTGCCGCCCTACAGATTGCGCGCGATCGACCCGACTTCGCGCGGATCGACTATGAGGCGGCGATTACGGCCGACCCTGAAATGGTCGCTGCATGGCGGGGCTTGGCCGAGATCCGGCTGGGCGGGCCGATGGAGAATGTGCTTGCGGCGCTGAACCAGGCACTCGCATTGGCGCCAGACGATGCGTCGCTGCGTGCATTTCGCGGCAGTTTGCTGGCCGACCATATGCTGCTGTATCACTCCGACAGAGCCCAGGTGGCGATATCGGACCTGCAGATCGCACTGGATGCGACGCCTGACGACCCGCGCCTGTTGATCAGCCTGGCCCACGTCTTGGGGATGACTGGCAACTATGTTGGGATGGTGCGACCTCTGGACCGGGCGCTTGCGCAGCCTATCGAGAGCACCTCAACGTCGCTCGTTGGTGCGTTCTCACGCCGCCCACTGCAGTTCCAGGCACTCCATCTCCATGGCCTTGCAATGCTCTATCTGCGCAGGCCCGAGCAAGCACTTGACGATTTCCTGCGAGCTCTCGAGCTCGCGCCTGACGCCCGTGAGCCGCACTTCGGCATGGTTCAAGCCTACTGCGGCGCAGGAGACATGACCTCTGCCAGAGCGGCAATTGACGACACGATGGTCGGCGGTTACTTCCCTGCGTCGGCTTGGCGGCTGCTCTTGATCGATCACGATCAGATCGACGAAGGCACCCCGGAAGCCGCGGGTCCGACCGACTTCGGCCCTGGGTTTGAGGCGGCGATGCAAAGCTGGATGGACGGTGGATGCCAGCTACAGTTTCCGTTGGGACTAGGACCCGCCCGCCGCTAGTTTCTCTGTCCGTCTGCGTGCCTTAAGGGCTGCTGCTAATGAAGCCTAATGATCAAAAAGGTGCGCACTCACATGTCTCAGGCCGCCTTCAGCGTATGGATGACAACGTTGCTCAACAGGGGCATGTCGGTCGAAAGCGCTAGCTTGAATTGACGGCGTGGCATTTCACCGCCGGCGAGTGCGTATACTCCCGGCTAGGGTGACGCACTTGCGCTCCACTGCCGAGGCAAAGTCGAAATCGTCGGTGGCAGAACCGGCGCGCCTATTCAAGTGTTCCGTTCAATCGTGTAGTATTTGGGCGCAACCTTCATCGTTAGGATTTGCTGATGGCAAAGCGGAGAGAATCTCGGGTCGGCCGAGGGATTGAGTGGCTTAGAAGCGTTTGGATCGTGCCAATCGCTATAGCCGCGATAGTAGGCGTTCCTGGTACCTCGGATACCGCCCTTGCGCAAACTCCAGCGCAAGGAGTGGATAGCGAGACGGTCCATGTGTGCGTCTCGGAAAGACGGGCTGGCTGCGGCACATTTGGGCAGGTCGACGTGTACATTCATTGCGCTGAGGTTCTCCCCAATGGCGACCTTGGCACCGCGGCGTGCCAGGGGCTCATCGGATCGCACCGGGCGGACGTTCAGCTGCTGCAATCGCTGCCCGGCGGTGCGTGCGGGCGCAGATATTACGAGGTCGTCTGCACCCTCACCGCCGCACAATAGGGGCCAATCGTCGTTAGCCGACTTTAGCAGGCCCCCAAAGGCGCGTTGATCATCCTCGAGCGTCAGAGACGTTGATCAAACTGGCGCAGAGTTCGGTGTCCATGCCACCGTCCTGGCCCTCGATCTGGCATTGCTGGCCGTCAGGCTTCTCAAAGATCTCGCGGCCCTCTAGCGTCGCACAGGGCACCGGCACGTCGCACGCGGCCTCAGCGGCCGCGCCGGGTGCGACGTCAGTACCGACGCTGTTGCAGAAGACCGAGATGATATCCGCACCGCCGGCCGAGGCCACCAGTTGAAGGTTGAACCGGGCGAATGTGTTGTCGGTATTGTTGGTATAGGCCAGCGACATCGCGCACCAGCTTTCACCGCCAGAGCCAGTTGCCAACGAGATGATGTCGATATCGAGACCCTCTCCCACCGCGACGCCTTCTGCAATGTCGTCGGCGGTGATCTCCGTATCGCCGAGATCGGTCTCGGTAATGTCGGCGCTGACGTTGAGCAGGCTGGCGCACAGCCCCCAATCGGTGTTGGCATCACCGTCAAGGTCGCAGTTTGCTTGAGTGTCGGTGAACGTGAAGTCACGATTCTGAAGCGTGGTGCAAGAAGCGCCCGAGGCTGAGCACTGCGCTTCGCCGGAGGCCCCAACCGCGACCTCGTCGCTGATCGGGCAGCGCACCGGAATGTAATCTCCCTCGCCCGCCTCGGCTCTCAGATTGAAAATGTATTCCGAGACGACCGACTCAGTGTTGTTGGTGTAGGTGACAACCGGTCCGCAATGGGCGGCGTTGCCGGATGCTGGCCCCAAGGCCGTCACCACCACATCGAAGGAGCCTTGATCGGCTGCCGAGCTATCGCCGCTGTCGCTTTCGGTGGTGGACGAGGTCTCATCAGTGTCCGGCTGATCGTTTTCATCGCAGCTGGCGATCACGAGTGACGCCGCCAACAGTGCAAAGAGCGGTGCTCGAGCCATGGGTGTCTCCGTCGTTGATGATGTCCGTTTCTAGTCAGCGAGAATAAACAATGAGAATCGTCCGTTTAAGTAGCGTTAATAGAGCAAAACGGGCATTAAGTCATCTGGGAACAAGGCCTTGCCGCGGTGGGGCGTCAGGCAGCCGCCCCCAAGAGAACATGGGCCGCCAATGGCCGCTACGAGGGGCCAGGTGGACCCTTTAGGCTCGTCCTAAGTTGGGATCGTCCCTTTTGCCTCAGGCGGATCGATTTGTCAGAGCCCGACTATCTCGCCATCCATCTAGAGCGTGGCGTCATCGATCACCGGAGTCAGGAACCTAGTTTGCAATACCTATCCGCTTGTCCGCACCGCCTTGTTCCAGTCCCATCGCCTCGGTGCAGGCGTACATGTCGCTCAGCGCTTCTGAAACGCCGTTCCTATCGATCCGCCACTGATCTCCGGACGGAAAGATCAAAGTGAACGGCTGATCCCTAGATAGTTCCTGGGCAAACCGGTCTTCGATGTCGGCGATCAGCAGCCAGTCGGCTTCTGGCGAGGCCAGGTGAAAACGGCCGCCTGAGCCAAACTCGGCGGTGACCCTATCCCCCTGGTCTGTCGCCATGTTGTCTTCGGCATCCCAAACCGTCACCCGATAGACGCCGTCCCAAGACAGCGACAAGGCGAAGGCGCGGGACGAGTCCGGTATCGTTTCCGCAACACAGGCCCATGTCCCGTCGTCGAACACGAACGAATAGGTGTGCCAATTCTCAAACTTCCGACCGTCGATGCGCTCATAGGCGATCGCCTGGTGCGACGCGAGGAGAGCTGCAAACAAAATTGCAAACAATAGATTTCGCATGGACCTAACGCCCTTCCCTCACTGCACCTAGCCGTTGCACGAAATGTCAAAGGAGATGCTGAAAGCACCATCCCCAAGCGGTTCGCCGTGAATGACACCGCTTGCGTGACGGAAGGCGCCGGTACCTCCCGTGACGACCGCTTCAAACGTTTCTTCGGCCGTGCGGCTGGTATCGGTCGGGTCAAAAAGCGTTTGGACATCGGACCAATGAAGGACTCCATCATCAAGATGGACCGTGCCCTCTAGATGGATATGCGTTTCGCCGGATTCTCCGGATTCGGGCGAGTGCATGACGGTGCTGAGAACGTGTGCGAAGCCAACATCGTCTCCATCCTCATCGGTGAGATGGTGGATCAGGACACGGTTATCGCCAGGGCCCGCCCCCTCGTCACTATGGTCGATGTACGCGACCTCTCCGAATGTCGAGAGTATGTCGGGATGCGCGCACTCATCCTGACCGACGGCGGCCGATGGGGTCATTGTTGAGATCGCGAGAAACGAACCAGCAGCAACGATGGCCGAGGTTCGCACAATGCGCGAGGGTAAGAAGCCACCGAATTTTGGCATGCTGATTGTCTCTCAGTTGTGGTGCGACCCACTATCGCGAGTTCCACGAATTGCCGCAACGGCCGCACGGGAAGATGCCCGCTCGCACGTAACCCCCTAGCAAAACCGCTTCGACGGCGCCCAGAGCAAGAGGTCGGGCACCTGCGGGCGAAAAGGCGCCTCTCATGAGCATGCCGAGCAACGACGATATCATCGAAGCAGCGCGGCACCGCTAAATTTGGTAGATGGACGCGGAAACGACTACGCGGGAGATGACAATGGGCGAAACATACGAGGTCGCCTTGGGCGATGCTGCAAGCAAACTGGAGAGGGCTCGAGAGTTGCTGATGGCCGAAATCGCCGACTATCCAACCCCGATTTCCGGCTGCGATGCGCAGTTCAATCGATTGCTAAGCGACCGTGCGCGGGTCTCCAATGCGATCAAAGCGCTGAAAGACATGCCCTTCGTTCCCACGCCTCGGGCCTTGGAGCGTGGCGTTCGTCTCGAGAGCCGCTAGCGGGCGGCTGACGTTGGCGCGGATCCGCCGCGGGGTTTAGAGCCGGCAGGGCATTGAGCACACTCGCGCGAGTGGGATCCCTGTAAATAGGGCTGCAGCCTTGTCCAGCCGTTGGAGCCGATACAAACGAAGCCCGAAACACGATGGATCCGTTGCAGGTTGGCGCGCTGTCCAGAACAAATGACGAGAAACCCAGCAGCGCTCAGTCAGCTGCACATGCCCTAACGGCCCCGCGTCCGAGAATTACTCAGTCGTCTGCCAATCGGTTCACAATTCGGTTCCCCATAGTCGAACCACCGACGATGACGCTGCAGACTAGAAACTGCAACTGGACTGCGATTGGGTTACAATTCGCTGCGTCACACGACACTCGCGTCACCCTTTGGAAGGAGTACTCCATGGCCGCTTTGCGCACTTTGATGGCCGCCGCTAGTACACTGGCCGTCCTGTCTTCCTCCGTCGCCATCGCCCAAAGCACGGTGCCGGACATCACCGGCCATTGGGATGCCGTTGAGGGCAGCGGCGCGATCTATGGCGGCGAGATGTGGACCGAGATGAGCGGAACGGTCGCGCTCGAAATTACCGAACAGACCGGCCATGCGTTCATCGGCACCTTCAACTGGGCGTTCCCCAGCGAGGAAGACGACGACCACCATGACGGCACCGAGAACACCCATCAGGCCAGCGAAGACATGCTGGGCGTGTTCACCGGCGACGGCGCCTCCTTCATCATCGCCGACCATCCGGACACGTCCATGATGTTCGGCAGCGTGCTGGACCATAACCGGCTTGAGGTGATCATGGTGGAAAGCGGCGAGTTCGCCTTCGCCGAGCGCCTGATCTACGAACGGCGCCAACAGTAGGGGTGAACCCATGGTTGCATTGCGATCGATTCTAGCTGCCTGCGGCGCGCTGGCCGTTCTGTCTTCCTCAGTCGCCCTCGCGCAAAGCACCGTGCCGAACATCGTCGGCCATTGGGACGCCGTTGCGGGCAGTGGAGCGATTTATGGCGGCGAGCTGTTCGATAGCCCGGCGGGGCCGTCCGGCACCGTTTTCATCGAAATCACCGGCCAGACGGGCTACGCCTTTGTCGGAACCTACAACTGGGACACGCCCAGCGATGAAGAGCCGCTGACCCATGACGGGACCGAGCACACCCACCAGGCAAGCGAGGACATTGTGGGGGTCTTCAGGGGCGACGGTGCCTCCTTCGTGATGGCCGAACACCCGGACACGGGCATGATGTTCGGCCGCATGCTGGACGATCACCGCCTTGAGGTGATCGTGGCGGAAAGCGAGGAACACGCCATCGTCATCCGAGAGGTCTACGAGCGACGGTAGTAGGGCGAGACCACATTATTGCCGCTAAGCTCGTGACCAAGGGCTTGCCGGGTCGTACATGCCTCTAGAGGCCCGCCAAACAGGCGTCTGCCGACCGCGATAAGCCCAGGTACACTGAGGGTCAGAACCGCGACCAGACGGTCTGCGAAAGGATCCTAAGCGTAGTCACAGGAGGAAGCGCTCTGCATGGATCAATACGATCACCGAGTATCGTGCCTGGCGTTGGATATCAAACTGCTGCCCGCGAAAACGGGAAAACCTGCACCATGTCGGCTTAAGTCAGCGGTAGTGTCTTGGCTTTGCCTACCTCTGGTAATAGCGCTGGCGGGGAATGCTACCGCACAGCTTTCCTGTGACATCTCAGGGACCAGCACGTCGATCGAACAAGACAGCACTGACGACAGGCCCAGCTGCTTCTTCAAAGAGCAGATCGACAGCCAACTTGATCGGACAGACGACACGCGTCTGCTTCGGGCGGCGGGTTTCAGCGACGATCCGGATGCTGTGGCAGCGTTGCTAGAGGCGGGAGCTGACCCGAACGCCAGGGGCGAGAACGGTTCGACGGCGTTGCACCTAGCCAGCATCAGAGGGCATTCAGAAGTTGTTGCCGTTCTGCTCGAGGCGGGGGCAAATCCGGACGTTCAGGGACGATACAGCGGGGGCACACCCTTACAAAGGATCACTTTCTCTGCCGGACCAAACACCTTGGACATCGTCGAGCAGCTTCTCGAAGCCGGAGCCGACCCGGATGCGAGAAGCGATCCATACGGACGCACACCGCTGCGCAACATTGCCGAGACAAACATTTTCCCGTCAATCATGACTGTTCTCCTTGAAGCGGGCGCCGATCCCAATTCGCGGACTTCCGACGGTCGAACACCTCTGCACGCTGCGGCAATAAATGAGAACGGCGCGAGGGCAATCGCGTTACTTGCCCAAGCCGGCGCCAACCCGAATGTTCGAGACGATGAGGGTAACACCCCGCTACACGACGCCATGATTGGGGGCCTTTTCGTCGTCGAATCTCTCGACAACACAAGACGTGTGATTAATGAGGTGACGGGCCCGGATGCTCGCCATGACGAACATCTCAGAGTTCATCGCCTGATCTGGACGGTTGCCGCAAATGAAGACACGACAGCGGCTGTTGCGGCGTTGATTGATGCGGGGGCGAACCCGAACGCCCGGGACGCGGACGGTCTTACGCCGCTGCATTTGGCAGTTGGGCTTGCGCTGGACCCCTCGATCGTAGAGCTGTTATTGGACGCTGGCGCGAGCCCTGCTTTGCCAACGCCGATTGGAGGTCTGCCATATGAGTTTGTGCCGGACAACTCGCCCCTTCTCGGCACCAATATCCTCCAGCGTTTACAGGTCTCAGGATAGGAACGAGCCAGAAGCAAACTCAGCACAACCGGAGCGTCACTGCTAAGCTGGATCTGAAACGAACGTTGGTTCGATTGAACTACGATAGGCCCAATATGCGAGTTGTCGGCATGGCGTCAGAGGTGTTCGATTGAAAATCTACTTGATGTTGGCACTCGCAATCGCGGCATTGACACTGGCCGGGTGCCAACAGACGCCTCCCGATTTCGAAGACAGGTCCATAAACACGCTGAGGGAATCACTGGGTTTGAGGCCGCCGGAGCCGGCCTTAGGAACCGAGCCGATACCCGCCGACAGAGCTGAGCAGGTGTTTCTGGATCTTTGTGCTCGGCAGTTGCCGACGTTCAGTGGAACCGGTGCGGCTGCGGCAACTCATGGACTTGCAGAGGGTCGGTCGCGCGTCAGCTACTTTCACCCCGACGAAAATCTGTCGGTTATCGCGGTACGCGGTTGTTCGATGGTCTTTACGTCGAACGCGGACCCGCAGTTGCTTCAAAGAACATTTCAAGACCTGGGTACGCCCGAGAGTCCGCTGGTTTTTCGACCTGTGACAACGACCAACGGCAACCAATACTATGCCGTCCACATAGGCCCCGGATGATCTCATTTAGGCCGAAAACACTCAAACGTAAC
Source organism: Pseudomonadota bacterium (assembly GCA_039030175.1). Taxonomy (GTDB): domain Bacteria; phylum Pseudomonadota; class Alphaproteobacteria; order DSM-16000; family Inquilinaceae; genus JANQGH01. Next base: position 967 of record JBCCER010000050.1, on the reverse strand, counting down.
CCAAGCAGATCGCGCCGAGTAACGGCGCGGTCTGTTTTGCCAACGACAGCTGTCAGAATTTGGATGAGAGTAGGGCCGCCTCACCTCAATGCGTAGCGGTTGATGATCGCGCCCGCCTAAGGCGAAAACGAGTCGAGTTCCGGAAGGTCGCCGTCGCCGCCGGCCGCCTCGACGGCCTCTCTTAGCTGGTCAAGCCGGTGTTGCCATTGCGGATAGCGGCCGGACGCCGCCAACGTCAAGCGCTCGACGCCCAGCACGATCGCCGGAAACGGCACCTGGCCGATGACCAACTCGCCGATCTCCGTCCAGTTCGACGGTGGCGGGTAGGTCGCAAAACCCTCCTCGCCCTCCTCGGTCAAACGGTAGTAGATGCCCATGGAGGTGACGAAAAACGCCTCGTCCGGATGGGGGTAGAAATAGCCCGAACTGTCGCGCGTGCGCCGCGCCTCCTCCGGGTCGCGGATATGCACCTTGGCATCCAGATCCCAGCCGACGGCCGCGAAGGGTGCGCGCATCTTCTCCGCCTCCGGCACGCTGGCAAAGGCAACGCGGCCGGGATCGAGGCCCAGACTTTGCGTGAACAGCGCATGGGCTAGCGCCACGGCCGCCCTAAGCGACCCGGACAATCCTCCGCTAACCGACGAGGATTTCGCCGCGATGCGGCCGGCGCGCGAGGTCATGCCCGACCTTGTCGCCAACCCGCCCAAGATCGGCCGACCGCGAAAGGACCGGCCAAAGAAGCAGATCACCCTGCGCCTCGACCCAGACATCGTTGAGCATTTCCGAGGCACGGGTAAGGGCTGGCAGAGCCGGATCAATGAGGCGCTGCGGGATGCGATGAGAAGGCGGAAGCAGGCTTCTTAGATCGAGACGCGAACCACACCGCCTGACGCACCGGATCGGTGGAGTATCGAAGTATGGTGCATGGCGCTTTATCTCTGATCGCATCCGGCGCGAATTGCTGCAT
>JBCCER010000049.1:0-27640 GCA_039030175.1 Pseudomonadota bacterium | reverse complement strand
ATCACGCGCCGGATTTTAGAGCAGGCGGACGCGCTAGACATCGCGACCAGTGCCGCCGCGGACCTGCTGGCAGAGAGGAAGTTCCGCCCACACGACCCTGCGCTCGCGGCCTAATGATCCCGAAATAACTCACGAAAAAGCCGTGCTGATCGAGGTGCTTCGGCGCCTCGGTTAAGCGTGCGAAATCCGACCGGCTCAGACGATTTTGTAGAATAACCTGGCAGCCTTAACCAGTAAGTCCGGGCTAGGTTGATCAGCTCGCCTGCGCGACTAGGTCCAAGGATATGACCTTGGGCGAGCCCGTGCTACGACGCGCGGAGGAGTGAATTTCATCTACACATTGGCCGCATTGCGGCCGGCAACCCAAAGCCCGGTATACCTCATCCGCCGAACGCGCACCGTTTTCAATCGCGGCCTTAATGCGTTTGTCGGTTAATCCATTACAAATACATACATACATGGGGCCATCGCCCTGCCATCTTCTCACAACTTCGCGCATGATACTCAATTGCGAATGACTGTCAATTGCGTTTGCTGGCGGCGAGAAACAAACCAAAGCGAAAGATTTAGAAGAAAAAGGAAAACAGGAACGGGAGTTATTGCCCCGACCTTCTTGCCAATTCTTTCGATCGTGGCTAGGGTGCAAATGGGGAAGGGTTTACAAGAACACCCACGTCTTTGTGACATGATTAAGCTCAGGGAGGAACCATGAAAAGAACATTATCGGCTGCGTTGTTATCAGCCGTGGCTGGCATTGCGATCAACACCGGCGCGAGTGCCCAGGGTGTTGAGATTTCGATTTCTTGCGGTGCCGTTGGCTTGGGCCTCACGCTGTGCGAAGAAGCGACCCAGGCATGGGCCGACGAGACCGGCAACACGGTTCGGGTCGTTGCCACACCGAATTCGGTCACCGAGCGGCTGGCGCTCTACCAACAACAGCTCAGTGCCGGAGGCGGCGAAATCGACGTCTATATGATCGACGTCATTTGGCCGGGCCTGCTGGGCAGCCACTTTATTGACCTGTCCCAGTACATCGATCAGGCGACGATCGACGAACATTTCCCGGCCATTGTTGAAAACAACACGGTGGACGGCGAACTGGTTGGCATGCCGTGGTACACAGACGCTGGCATTCTCTATTACCGCAGCGATTTGCTCGAACAGTACGACGTCGAAGTACCGACGACGTGGCAGGAATTGACGGCAGCGGCGCAGACAGTTCAGACCGGCGAGCGCGATGCTGGGAATGATAGGTTCTGGGGTTTCGTCTGGCAGGGCGCGGCTTATGAGGGACTTACCTGCGACGCATTGGAGTGGGTCGACAGCTTCCAGGGCGGCTCGATTGTCGCCGAAGATGGCAGCGTCACGATCAATAACGACAATGCCATTCAAGCCATCGATCTGGCCGCGACTTGGGTCGGGACCATCTCGCCGGACGGTGTTCTGGGCTACATGGAAGAAGAGGCGCGCGGCGTGTTCCAATCCGGGAACGCGGCGTTCATGCGAAACTGGCCGTATGCTTGGGCTCTTTCTCAGGGCGACGACAGCCCAATTCGCGGCAATGTCGGCGTGGCGGCCCTACCTCGGGGTGGCTCCAACGGCGTTCATACCGGCACGTTGGGCGGCTGGCAGTTGGCGGTTTCTCGGTACTCGGAAAACCAGGAAATTGCTGCCGACCTCGTGGCGTATCTGGCCAGCGCTCAGGAGCAGAAGCGCCGGGCGATCGTTGGGGCCTACCTGCCGACCATTGAATCCCTCTATCAGGATCCAGAGGTCATCGAGGCATCGCCGATCGTAACGGATCTGTACGAAACCTTCACGAACGCCGTCGCGCGCCCTTCCAGGGTGACAGGCGCGCGTTACAACGAGGTTTCGGCAGCATTTTGGAATGCGGTTCACGCCACCCTTTCAGGGAACGGCGACGCCGCCACCAACTTGGCGTCTCTAGAGCGGGAGCTTCGGCGTATGAGCCGCGGCGGCCGTTGGTAGGTTAGGACGACAATGGGTGGGGCCAGCGAAGCGATATCTGAAGCTGGCCCCCTCATCGCCTAGTTTACCGATCGGAACCTCGCCGGAGCCATTGCCAAGAATGGCGGAGTGATCAAGCCAGGCAAACTCAAGACCTGGCAATCAACAAAAAAGGGGAGAAGAACGCATGGTTGCTGATGTCGCCGTCCCCAGGCAGCATGGAGCCTCCAAGCTTACGCGCCAAAGAACAAGATCGGCTTGGATCTTCATCGCGCCGATGCTGATTGTTCTGGCCCTCGTGGCCGGATATCCACTTCTCAGCACCATGTATTACAGCCTGACCGATAGGCTGCTCATCGCCGACCATGACACACAGTTTATCGGGTTTAGCAACTACCTGTACTACGGGCCCGATCTGGACAATTACGACGAAGAGTTTGACGGCTACTTCGTCGACCTGATCGAGCAAGACGCGTTTCTGATCTACCGCGACGACGGTAACTTCTACGATCTCGACAATGTGGACCCGGATACGGGTGATCTAGCGCTTTACGAGGGCGAAGTCTCGACGTCCGATGTCTTCGAGTGGCACGGCGTTCTGGTCGATTCGCTCTGGTGGCGCTCCGTTTGGAATACCGTCACCTTCAGCGTCATTTCCGTTGGGCTTGAGATCATTATCGGAATGTTCGTGGCGCTGGTTCTCAACGCCAATTTGCCTGGACGTGCGGTGATACGGGCTGCGGTCCTCATCCCCTGGGCTATCCCGACCATCGTTTCAGCCCAGATGTGGAGCTGGATGCTCAACGACCAGTACGGCGTTATCAACGAGATCTTACTGAGTTGGGGCTGGATCGACGCGCGCCTGGCCTTCACGGCCGATCGATTGCTGTCACTTCCTTCGGTCATTGCGGTCGATGTCTGGAAGACGACCCCCTTTATGGCGCTGCTGATTTTGGCCGCTTTACAACTGTTACCGGGCGAAGTTTACGAGGCCGCCAAAGTCGATGGCGTCCATCCTGTGCGCCAGTTCTTTAAGATCACCTTGCCGCTGATAAGACCGGCATTAATGGTCGCGGTCATTTTCCGCTCGTTGGATGCACTGCGAATATTCGATCTCATCTATGTGCTGACGCCGGGTAGCCGAGATTCGATGTCGATGTCGATCTGGGCGCGACAAAACTTGATCGACTTCCAGAATGTTGGTTACGGCTCGGCGTTGTCGACGTCGCTGTTCCTTATCATTGCCTGCTTTACAGCGGTCTATCTCGTGCTTGGCCGCGTTAGCTTCGATCAGGAGCGCTAATTATGAGCAGAACTGCCCGGAAACTCCTACTGAAGATCGCCTTCTACGTCCTGGTCATCTTCATCATCATCTACGCGGTCTTTCCGTTCTATTGGGCGATCAATTCATCACTCAAATCAGGCACCGCTTTGTTCTCGGCAGATTTCCTTCCTCCGGATCCGGCTTGGGACAATTATGCGGCCGTGTTTAGGGGCCAGCCTTTTGCTTTGAACATCCTTAACTCAGTGTATGTCTCAACAGTCACCGTCGTCGTGTCGCTGTTCCTGGCTGTGACTGCCGCTTACGCGCTTGGACGAATCAGGTTCAGGGGCCGGGGGCTGTTGTTGATGGTCGTGCTCGGAGTTTCGATGTTCCCTCAAATCGCGGTCTTGTCAGGGCTCTACGAAATCATGCGCGCGATCGGTCTGTACGAGACGCTTTATTCGCTCATGATCAGCTACATGATCTTCACCCTTCCCTTCACGGTCTGGATTCTGACCACCTTTATGCGCGAACTGCCCAAGGAATTGGAGGAAGCTGCTATCGTCGATGGCGCAACCCCGTGGCAGACCATCACAAAGGTGTTCATGCCGTTGATGGGGCCGGCGCTCGCGACGACGGGTCTGCTCGCGTTCATCGGGGCGTGGAATGAGTTCCTGTTCGCATTGACGTTTGTCGGCGGCGATTCCGAACTAATGACCATCCCAGTGGCCATTACCAATTTCAGCGGAGCCAGCGAATTCGAGAGCCCCTGGGGCGACATCATGGCGGCGTCGGTCATCGTGACCGTGCCGTTGATCGTCTTGGTGCTGATCTTCCAACGCAAGATCGTTTCCGGCCTGACCGCCGGCGCGGTCAAAGGCTAACAGAGACAAATCGGGCAACCGTTTTCGGTGCCCAAGAGGTCAAGAAGGAGTGAGATATGGCGACAGTTAAACTGGAAAACGTAACCAAGTCGTTCGGCGAATTACAGATCATCAAGGGCGTTGACCTTGATATCAACGACAATGAATTCGTCGTTTTCGTCGGCCCGTCCGGGTGCGGCAAGTCTACTTTGCTGCGGCTGATCGCGGGACTCGAAGATATTACGTCCGGTGATCTTTCGATCGACGGTGCCGTGGTCAACGATTTGCCGCCATCAGAGCGCGGCATCGCCATGGTGTTCCAGTCCTATGCGCTATATCCGCATATGACGGTCTACGAGAACATGGCGTTCGGGCTGAAGCTGGCCAAGGAAAGCCGCGAAAGCGTCGAAGGGAAGGTTCGCGAAGCCGCCCGTATCCTTCAACTGGAGCATCTGCTGGACCGCAAGCCGAAAGAGATGTCCGGCGGTCAGCGCCAACGTGTCGCCATTGGCCGTGCCATCGTGCGTAATCCGAAGGTGTTCCTGTTCGACGAGCCATTGTCGAACCTGGACGCGGCCTTGCGCGTGCAAATGCGCATTGAGATTGCCAAGCTGCACCACGACCTCGACGCCACGATGGTCTATGTGACACACGATCAGGTCGAAGCCATGACCTTGGCCGACAAGATCGTCGTGCTGCATGGCGGTATCGTCGAGCAGGTCGGTTCGCCGCTCGAGCTGTATCACCATCCGCGGAACCAGTTCGTTGCCGGCTTCATCGGCAGCCCGAAGATGAACTTCATCGAGACCGCTGTAACAGCCGTCGACGGCGACGGCGTCTCGGTCAGTCTTCCGGGTGGCGAGAACATCAAGGTGCCGGTCGATGGCAGCGACGTTCAGGTGGGCGACAAGGTCACCTATGGCGTTCGGCCGGAACATATGATCGAAGTTGGCGACGCCGACGCCCATATCGATGGCGAGGTCTTCGTGGTTGAGCGGCTTGGCGGCGACACCTACGCCTATGTCAGGGCCGAGGGCGCCGACATGATCACCGTTCAGACAAGCGGCGACAGCCATGTCGGCGTTGGCGACAAGCTGAAGATCGGCGTTTCGGCGGTGACAAGTCACTTGTTCAAGTCTGACGGTGCTGCATTGAAGCTTAACGCCCGTAACCCGATGGCCGACGCGCGCAAGGGCGGGATGCTGGATACCGCTCCAGGACCGAAGGCCGACCCTCACTGATTGTCGGCCGGTCCCCATCGAACCGCCTAGCGACTCGATGAGGATTGTCCCCTGATGCAAACGCCCCGAAACCTTGTGCCTGGGCACCTGGGTTCGGGGCGTTGGCATGTCCGGCAGCACACTTCGCGCGTTATCCAAAACCCTTCGGAGAATGGCTTAAGTTAGCCGACCAACAAAGCAGTGCCGGCCGCTACTCACCGCGAAACCTCGGCGACCGTTTGTCGAGGAATGCCTGAAAACCCTCGCGGTAGTCATTCGTCCCAAAACTCTCATAGCTCGACTTAATCTCGTCGGCAGAAAGCTCGCCGCCCGCGATCAAACGTTGTGCGAATTTCTTGTGCCATCGATTAACCAGCGGGGCGCCAGCGCAAATCTTGGCGGCCAGTTCAGTAACGGTTTTATCTAATTCGCCGTCCGCAACGACGCGATTGACGAGACCTATTTCGCAAGCCCGATTCGCATCCATCACCGTCGCTTCGAACAATACTTCCAGCGTCCTGGTCTTTCCGATCGCATCGAAGAGAATGGCGAATTCAGGTAACGGCATGGCCAGGCCCAGCCTCGACACCGGGGCCCCGAACCGGCCGCTTTCAGCCGACACTCTGAGGTCGCTGGCGAGTGCAAGCACCAGGCCAGCGCCAGTGCAGGGGCCGCGGATCGAAGCAACCACCGGATGTGGGCAGGCTTGGATCTCGCGATAGACCTGCGCCATTACCTCACCGTAGGCAAAAGCCTGGTCGGGATCGCCGCGCTCATCAGCGAATTCCGAGATATCTGCTCCAGGAGAGAAGCTGCGGCCAGCGCCTGTCAAAACCACGCACCGCACGGCTAGATCCGACGATATGCTGGCAAAAGTCTCCGCCAGTCCGGACCACATCGGCCGATTAAGCGCGTTCAGCCGCTCTGGGCGGTTCAGGATAACTGTGGCGACATGGTCGGTACGCTGAACAAGAATGGCTGACATGGCGATCTCGGCTGGCGGGACGGCTGGATGCGACCGCCGGAGGGACCGCACGAGCAGCAACGGCCTTGGCGCGGACGGTAGCGCAGCCTAGTCTGTGATCGGTCAAGTCGCAAAGGCCATCCCGTGGCATCCGATCAGCAACAGATAGAACCGTGGTTGCGGCGCGTACCCGTCGCCCAGTTCGCCATCACAATGGGACTTGCGGGTCTCGGCCACGCGTGGAGCGTGGCTGCCTACGTAGTCGGCGTACCGCCTGAAATCGGGCAAGTGCTGCTGTTGGCATCGGCGATTGTGTTCGCGATCCTGACTTTGATTTATCTCGCCAAACTGATCCGGTTTCCGGCATCCGTAGCGGCCGAATTCGGCGACCCAATGCAGATCAATCTGTTTCCGACTTTCTCGATCAGTCTGCTTCTTCTTGCCGTCGCCGCCCTGCCCTACAGCCGCACGTTAGCGACCATTCTCTGGGGCATCGGCGCAGGTCTGCACCTGCTGTTGGCGATCTGCATCATCAACCTTTGGATCACCCGCAACGTCGACATTACCCACACGAGCCCTGCTTGGTTCATTCCGGTCGTCGGCAACATTGTGGTGCCTCAGGCCGGGGTACCGCTGGGCTTTATTGAGCTCTCCTGGTTCTTCTTTGCCATCGGCATCTTGTTTTGGCTCGTGCTGTTCACGATTGTCCTCTACCGGATCATTTTTCACGATCAACTGCCGGTTCGGTTCCTGCCGACATTGTTTATTCTGCTTGCACCGCCAGCGCTTGGCTTTACCGCCTATAGGTACCTGACGCAGCAGGGGACGGAGTTTGCGCCGCTGGACGGCATTTCAAGGCTGCTGATCGGCATGGCGTTCTTCATATGTTTGCTGCTCGTCAGCATGGCGGGCCTGTTCAGGCGTGTGCCATTTTCGCTGGCTTGGTGGGCCTATACCTTTCCGTCCGCCGCGATGGCCGTGGCCGCGTTGCTCTACCATCAAGCGCTCGGCAGCGACTGGAGCGCGGCGATCGCGGCGGTCGTCCTTGCAGCTGCAACCCTGATCATCCTCGGGGTCGCAGTGCGCACCGTTCGGGCAACGCTCGGCGGTCGGTTGTTCTGATACCAAGGAACGTCGATAATGACCCATGTGACCGCGTTGTCTTGTCTGCTGGTTAGGCGCGTGTCGGGCGGTGGTGTGGCTACACCACAAGCGGCGCGCAACGCGGCCAGCGGACAAGACAACGCGGCCTTCGGTGGGGCCAAATCGCGCCACGGCGGCGTTACGCCGCTTGCCCGATGCCTAAAGCATCGCGCTGCACGACGCGCCTTGCCGTGAACCGATTTGGCCGCCATCACATGGGTCATTATAGACGCTCCTTGGTATAACCAGCCGCAGACTATTCCTGTAACGTGGGATCACCTCAATCAGGAGATCGACATGGCTAAGGCAACCGGTATCGGCGGCGTGTTCTTCAGATCCGCCGACATAAAGGCAACCGCCGAATGGTATGAACGTTGCCTCGGGGTCGAAACACAGACTTGGGACGGAGGCTGCTTCAGCGAGTTCAAATGGCGCGAGCTCGATGATCCGGACAAAACCGCTTACACGGTGTGGTCGCCCTTCAATCAGAAAACCGAGTATTTCGACCCAGGCGGCGCGGACTTTATGATCAACTACCGCGTGGACGATCTAGATGCCGTTTTGGAGCACCTAAAGGCCCAAGGCGTCGAGATCGTCGGCGATACGACGGAAGAACCCTACGGACGCTTCGCCTGGATCATCGACATCGATGGCCGCAAGGTAGAACTGTGGGAACCGGCGGCCGAAGCCGCCGAAACCGAGAAAGAGAGCTGACCGTAGCCAAACGGCCTAACGAACAACGCGTTATCCGGCGCGCGCCAGCTCGCTTTCAACCAAAGTGGCAAAGAAGCTTGCGCCGACCGGTAGGATCTCGTCGTTAAAGTCGTAACGCGGGTTATGGACCATGCAGCTCGACGGGCCGCCGGCCTGGCCGATGGCAATGTAAGCGCCTGGCCGCTTTTCCAGCATGAACGAGAAGTCCTCAGCGCCCATCACGGGTTCGAAGTCCCGGTTGACCTTGCCGTCGCCCATAACACGCTCGGCAACACGGGCCGCCTTTTCAGTCTGCTCAGCATGGTTGACCGTGGCCGGATAGCCGCGATTGTAGGTCAGTGTTGCCTCGGCGCCGAAAGTCGCGGCCGTGCTCTCGACGATGCGTTTCATGCCGGCCTCGATATCGTCCTGAACCTGTCGGCTGAAAGTTCGAACCGTGCCCTGCATCCAGCCGCCATCCGCGATGACATTGTCCGCGCTGCCGATATGCATCTGGGTCACGCTAAGAACAGCCGGCTCAATCGGATTGGTGTTGCGACTGACCAGGGTCTGAAATGCCTGCACAATCTGCGTGGCAATCAAGACCGGATCGACCGTGTAGTGGGGCATCGCGGCATGGCCGCCGGTCGCTGAAATCGTAACGTTGAAATGGTCGGCCGCCGCCATCATCGGCCCTGGACGGATGGCCGCCTCGCCGGCAGGAATGGCCGGCCAGTTGTGCATGCCATAGACCTCGTCACTGTCGAACCGCTCGAACAGACCATCGTCGACCATGGCCTTTCCGCCACCCTTGCCCTCTTCGGCCGGCTGGAAAATGAAGTGAACCGTGCCGTCGAAGTTGCGAGTCTCGGCTAGGTACTTCGCTGCACCCAGCAGCATCGTCGTGTGACCGTCATGGCCGCAGCCATGGAACTTGCCCTCGTGACGAGATTTGTGGGCGAAGTCGTTTTCTTCGTCCATGGGGAGAGCGTCCATATCGGCGCGCAGCCCAATGGATTTGGACGACTCACCGCTCCCCCTGAGAACACCCACAACTCCTGTCTGACCGATACCGCGATGTACCTCGATCCCCCAGGCCTCCAACTTCTCCGCCACCAGGTTCGAGGTTCTAAACTCTTCAAACCCCAATTCGGGATGCATGTGAATGTCCTGGCGCCATTCGGTCATCTCATCCTTCATGGCGGCGATAGAGTTGATTACGGGCATGGGGGGAGATCCTTACGTCCGGGTGTTCAGAAATGTCGGATAGTCGCTAGATTGGGCTTGGGTCAAAGGGCCGCAAGACCAATCATATCCGGGTTGCTCGTAGCACCACGGCGATGGGCCACAGTACCGTTCTTGACCACCATAATGTGATGGTTGGTATCGGCGACGCGGTCGATATCCGCCACGGGGTCGCCATCGACAATCACGAGATCGGCGGCCATGCCGTCGGCGAGCGAGCCGCGATCGTTAAGCCCCATCAGCTTGGCTGGATTGATGGTGGCCGAGACCAGGGCATCCGCCGGCGAGATGCCGATGTCGACCATGTAGGCAAGTTCGCGGGTATTCTCGCCATGAAGATTGAAGGGTGTGCCGGCATCCGTGCCCATCACCAACGTTCCGCCGGCTTCGTAGAAGCCTTTGATTGACGCACGGTGATGCACCGCCACTCGCTCAGACTTTTCGACGATATAGGCCGGAATGCCGTTTTTGGCATTGCGCAGAATATTGTTGATGGCGGCCAAGGTGGGCACCAGAACCGTACCTCTCGACAGCATCTCCTCGATACACTCGTCAGTCATGAAGATGCCATGCTCGATCGAGTCAACCCCGGCACGCGTTGCATTCAGGATACCGTCGGCGCCCTGCGCGTGGCTGGCCGAGTGCCGGTGGAAGCGATGGCCCTCATCGATTCCGGCCCGCAACTCATCCTCGGTATAGTGGGCGTCTTCCGGGTTGACCCCCGGCGTCATCACGCCGCCCGTGGCCATAATCTTGATCAGATCGCATCCGGCATGGATTTGTTCTCGGACCGCCTTGATAACCTCAGCAGGCCCGTCGGCGACACGGCCATTCTTGTTGCCATGGCCGCCCGTCATGCAAATCATGCGGCCAGCCGCGCGAATCGTGGGGCCCAAGATCTGGCCCTGATTGCACGCATCTCGGACAGCGAATTCGATATGATCCTTGCCGCCGCAATCGCGGACCGCGGTGATGCCGGCAGCCAGCGATGCCCGCGCGTTTGACAAGGCCTTCATCGCTACCTGGCCTGGCTTCAAGGCATCCAAGGCGGCCGATGGGTTGGCTTCGCCGCCATAGACCAGGTGAACATGGGCATCCATCAGGCCTGGTAGAATAGTGGCGCCCGGCAGATCCTCCAGTGGACCGTCATAGCCGACGAATTCCGCCTCGGGCGCTATTCGTTCGATCTTTCCATCACTCACCAGCAGTACATAGCCATCAATAAGGGAACCATCGGCACGGAATATCTTCGCGCCGCGAAATAGCGTTGACATCACTTAGGTCCTTGAAACCGGTCTTAGAGTGGTGCGGAGTTTAGCTGCCCCAGCTTTCAGCCGGCAAGCCGGGCGCCCTCAACCCTGCCAATCGCAGCATCGATCTCGTCTCCGGTTGGCGTGCTCTCTTGGGCGCCTAACCCCATACAGGCAAGGCCAGCCGCCACAGACGCACGATGCATGGCTTCCGGCAATGGCAACCCGTCGTCCAACGAGGCCGCCAACACGCCGGCAAATGTGTCGCCAGCCCCGGTCGTGTCGACGGCATCGACGGGCAAGATGCCCTGCCGCCAGGCCGTGCCATCGGGTTCAACCGCCAGCGCGCCATCGCCGCCTAACGTCACCACACAGGTGGTTTGAGCAACATCCGCCAAACGACGCGCTATCTCTTGCGGCTCGTCAACCGTCCAGCCCAGACTTTCGGCGACCATCGCCGCCTCCAGCCGATTGACCAGGAAATAGTCGAGACCCGCCAAAGCGGTCTCGGGAATCGGCGCCGCTGGGGCGAGACTAAGCATAACGCTGGCGCCAGTGCTCTTGGCCCGGTCTACAAGCGTCCAATTCTGCTCGGCGGGAACCTCCATCTGGAGAACAAGGAGGCTTCCGGGACCGATCTGATCGTCCGACACCCAGGCATGATAGATTGTTCGGTTGGCGCCGCTGGCGACGCAAATTGCATTCTCCGCCTCCGGATCCACCGCAATCGTGGCGATTGCGGTCGGCCTGTCGCTGGTTCTGATGCCGGAGATATCGACACCGATTCTGGAAAAATTGTCCCGCACTTCTTGGCCATAGCCGTCAGGTCCCACGGCGCCAACCATGGCTACTTTTCCACCCGCCCGCGCCGCCGCGACAGCTTGGTTCGCTCCCTTTCCGCCTGGCTTCGCCTCGTAAGAGGGGCATAGAACGGTTTCGCCCGGGCGCGGGATGGACGGTACCTGCAGCACCAGATCCATATTCATCGATCCGAAGACGGTAATCATGGGAAATGGATACTCAGTGGCTCATCAAGATGGGCACTGTCATATGCCTGAGGATTGAGCGCGTCATGCCCCCCATCACGATCTCTCGCAAACGGGGGGTTCCATAGCCGCCCATGACGACGAGATCGGCACCGCGATCACTAACATTGTTGAGCAGCACATCCGCCGGCTCCAATGTCGGCGACGTAACGTGGACTGCTTCCGCTTCAATCCCGTGCCGCGCTAGATGCAGCGCGATCTCCGAGCCTGGCAGGTCAACGACGGTTTGGTCCTGATTGATTACCAAGACGGTCACCTTCTGCGATGCTTCCAGCAAGGGCATAGCGTCCGATACGGCCCGTGCACCCTCACGGCTGCCATTCCAAGCCACCACGATATGGTCGCCCACGGCACGATAGTCGAAGGAATGCGGTACGATCAGTACAGGTCGGCCGCTCGACAAAACCAGGTCCTCGGGGACCAACTGATCCGCGTCTCCGTCAGGATCCACTTGTCCGGCCACGATGAGGTCCGCATAGCGACCTAAATTGGCGGTGATCGACGCAGGATCGCCAATTTCAGCACGCCATTCGCTGCGGTCAAACCGGCCGGCCCGTCGAACCGAGTCGTCAAAGATGCCTTGGGCCTTTTGGGTGATTTCTTCCAACGCTTCGTCGCGAACCCTGACTGCTTCTGCTGTCAGCTGGCTCATCACATACCCGGGAATCTCGGGGACCTCCTGGACATGAAGCCCCATTGCATGCGCGTCATGTTTGTCGGCCAACGCCAGTGCGTAGTCGACACGCGCGGCGCACGCCTTTCCACTGTCAACGGCAATAAGAATGCTTTTTAAGCTCATGGAACGAACTCCCGAACCGTTTGCCTCAGATGTGGGTCGGTCTGGGTTCTACCGGCCTTCCTCGCAGAGGCACCTTGATAAAGGTCAATCAACAGTGTCGTTGGCAACCCCTTCGAGCGCCGGCACGGTCTTGCGGTCTTCCAGAGGCAGCCGCTGCTCTTCAACCGCATGGCATGCGACCATCGCCCCCTCGGCCGTCGGCAGCGCCGTTGGAAGCTCCGACTTGCAACGCTCATTGGCAAAGGCACATCTGGGATGAAAGGGGCACCCGCTGGGCGGATTGATAGGGTTTGGCACCTCCCCGGCAACCGGCACCCTCTCGCGGCCCGTCATATCAAGGTCGGGGATCGTATCCAGCAGCATGCGGGTGTAGGGGTGGCGCGGATAGCGAAACAGAGTGCGCTTTTCAGCCCATTCCACCAGCCGGCCCAGATACATGACTCCGACCCAGTCTGAGACGTGATAGACCACAGCCAAATTGTGGCTGATGAAAAGATATGTGAGGCCAAGGTCGCGCTGCAGATCCTTCATCAAGTTCAGGATCTGGGCTTGGACTGATACGTCGAGGGCAGAGGTCGGCTCGTCGCAGACCAGAAATTCCGAGCTGGAGGCGAGAGCGCGAGCAATCGAGATTCGTTGACGCTGGCCGCCCGAAAACTCGTGGGGGAATTTCGCCCCGTCCTTTGGCGTCAGCTTCACATGGGTCAGCAATTCGGCGACCCGGTCATCGACATCATTGCCCGAAAGCAAGCCATGGGCACGGATTGGCTCAGCGATGATGTCTTTCACGCGCCAACGCGGATTCAGGCTGGCATACGGGTCTTGGAAGATCATCTGAACGCGGCGCCGAAACGGGCGTAAATCGCGTCGAGACTTCATGCTCGCAACATCGGCCCCATCGAATGTCATCTTTCCCTTTGTCGGCCGGTAGAGACCAACCACGGTGCGCGCGACCGTCGATTTACCGCAGCCGCTTTCGCCGACAAGGCTGAAAGTGCGGCCCTTCGGGATCGAGAAACTGACACCGTCGACCGCTTTCAGGGTCAAGCGCGGCTCGCGTTCCAGCACCCGATTAAGCCAGGGCTTTGACACGTCGAAATATTTGGCGAGATCGGTGACCTCGACCAGCGCGGCGGATTCAGCCATTGGATATCTCCGCCATTTGCCGGTCATAGAGCCAGCAGGCTACTTGCGACTGATCGCTGTCGATCGGGTCAGGCCGTTCGACAAAGCACCGATCGAACGCTTTCGTACAGCGCGGATTGAAGGCGCAGCCGGACGGGATATCGGTCAAGCGCGGCATGGAGCCTTCGATCTGGTTCAGCTTCTCGACGTCATGTCCCATGGCGGGAATAGCGCCCATCAGCCCTTCCGTATAGGGGTGCTTGGCGTGCTTCACCACGTCGCGGACAGGGCCCAGTTCAGCAATACGCCCCGCATACATCACCGCCACCCGATGAGCCGTCTCGGCGATCACACCCATATCGTGGGTCACCAGCATCACCGCAGTGCCGTGATCGCGGCACAGGCGCTTAAGCAGCGCGAGAATTTGCGCCTGGATCGACACGTCGAGCGCCGTCGTGGGCTCGTCCGCGATGATCAGGCGAGGATTTACACAAAGGGCCAGGGCGATAACCACGCGCTGGCGCATGCCGCCGGAGAATTGGTGAGGATAAGAGTCGATCCGCCGTTCCGGCGCCGGTATACCGACTTCGCGCAACAGATCGATAGTCCGTTCGCGCGCCTGCGAAACCGACAGATCGGTGTGCGTCCGGATAGTCTCGATAAGCTGTCGGCCGATGGTGTAAAGCGGGTTCAAACTCGTCAGGGGATCTTGAAAGATCGCGCCGATCTTCTTGCCACGGATGGCGCGCATCTTGGCGTAGGGCAGATTGTCGATCCGCTGGCCTTCAAGCAAAATTTCGCCGCCGGCCACATGCAATGGCGGCTCCAACAACCCGATGATCGCCGCGCCGGTCAGAGATTTACCCGCACCAGACTCACCGACGACCCCAAGTATCTCACCCTCGGCGATGTCAAAGGAGACGCCGTCGATAGCGGTCAAAACACCCCGCCGGGTCGGGATCTCGATACGCAGGTCCCGCACCTGCAACAACGGCGATGCCATACCGCTACCTGAGTTTCGGGTTAAGGGCGTCGCGCAACCAATCGCCCAAGAGGTTGACCGACAGCGCCAAAGCCACCAGTGCGAGACCTGGGAAGAAAGCGATCCACCATTCGCCTGCAAACAGGACCTCACGGCCGTTCTCGATCAACGTACCTAGCGAGGGTTGGGTAGGCGGCATTCCAACGCCCAGAAAGCTCAGGGTTGCCTCGGTGATGATAGCCAGCGCCAATCCGATCGTCGCGATCACCAAAACTGGCCCAATGACATTGGGTAGGACGTGCCGCACCATGATCAAGAACGGATGCAAGCCTATCAGACGCGCCGCGTGAACATACTCTTTGTTCTTTTCCACCATCGTGCTTCCACGCACAGTCCTCGCATATTGGACCCAGTTTGACAGGCCAATCGCGACAATCAAAACGTAGAGGGCAACGTCATTTTGCAGATCGCGCGGTAGCATGGCCTTCGCGACACCAAATATCAGCAACGCGATCAAGATTGCAGGAAAGCTAAGTTGAACATCGGCGACGCGCATAACCACGGCGTCAAGCCACCCGCCAATGTACCCGGCCAACAGGCCAAGAAACGTCCCCATAACAAGCGCAAAGATTACCGAGGCAAAGCCAACCAGCAACGAAATGCGGCTTCCGTATAGGACGACTGAAAAGATATCTCGGCCTTGATTGTCCGTGCCTAGAAAAAAGTATTCTCCCGTGAACTCATTTGCCGAAAATGGCGGTGTTCTGCCATTCATCAGATTCAGAGAGCCCGGGTCGAACGGGTTTTGGGGCGAAATCCATGGAGCTAACAGCGCACCCGCGATGAACAACAAGGTAACCAAAGCCGAAACCATGGCCACAGGGGAGCGCCGGAAACTATAGGCTACGTCGCTATCCCAAGCGCGGCGCCATCGCCCAGCGGGTTCTTGAGCTTCGATCATCACCGCGCTGGCCTTTGGCGCGTAGATCGGTTGCTCCGCCGACGGTTCCGGTATTGGATTCAGCGGTTCGTTAGCCATCGGCGGCCCTTTCGATCCGCAACCGCGGGTCTACAACGTAATAGAGCAGGTCGACGATTAGATTGATGACAACGAAGAAGAAGGCGATCATGACGAGGTAAGCGGACATCACCGGAATATCGACGAACTGAACGGCGGTAATAAACAGAAGGCCGATGCCGGGCCATTGAAACACCGTCTCAGTGATGATGGCAAAGGCGATCAGCGAGCCCAGTTGTAGACCAGTGATGGTCATGACCGGGACCATCGTGTTTTTCAGCGCATGGCCGAAGTTGATGATTCGGTTCGATAATCCCCTCGCCCTCGCGAACTTAATGTAGTCGGTTCGCAACACTTCGAGCATTTCCGCCCTGACCAAGCGCATGATCAGCGTCAACTGGAAAAGACCCAAGGTTATCCCTGGCAAGATTAATGCCCTGAGCCCGTCGGCTGTAAGAAAGCCAGTCGACCACCAACCGACGTCAACCACCTCGCCCCGGCCAAAACTTGGCAGCCACTGAAGTTCGACAGCAAATATCCAGATGAGGATAATGCCTATCAAGAATGTTGGCAGCGACACACCTATCAGCGAAGCAGCCATGATGCTCTGCGCTAGCCAGCTATCACGCTTCAGCGCGGTGTAGACGCCTAATGTGAGGCCAGCTACCAAGGCAAAGACTGCGGAAACGGCCGCCAACTCTAGCGTCGCCGGCAATCGTTCGCCGATGACCTCTTCGACCGGGACATGCATCCGAAAAGAGATGCCGAAATTGAGCTGGGCAGCGTTACCGACAAAACGGGCAAACTGGACCGGGAATGAATCATTCAGACCCAAATCCTCGCGCATCTGTTCGCGCTGTTCGAGCGAGGTGTCCTGGCCCACCATATTGTTGATCGGGTCGCCAACGAAGTTGAAAAGACCGAAGGCAACAAACGCGACGACCAGCATCACTACGACGGATTGAATCAAACGTCTGACGACGAAGGCAGCCATAATCTAGTCGTATGCTCCCGCAAAGCGCATCTATTCACCCTAGCCGGCTGAATCGGTGCACCAAAGCGATTTTTGCTTGATATCGAGGTCGTGAAGGCGGCGGCAGGCAATGCGCACCGCCGCCCTCATCACATTGCCGGATCAGTTACTGATCGTCGTGTACTGCCAGCGGAATACATTGTCCGCCCGCTGAGAGACATCAACGCCGTCACGCACGCCCCAGGACAGGGCCTGCTGGTGCAGCGGCAAATACCCGACCTCTTCATGAAGGCGTAGCCAAGCCTGATTGATTAGATCGCCACGTGCATCCTGATCGGTCTCAACAAGGACTTGATTGGTGAGGTCATCGATTACGCTGTCAGAATAACCGCCCAAATTGAAGGTGCCAGAGCCCGTGTCGGGATTGCGGGTTTGGGTTAGGTTGAACAGCGGATTGTAGCTGTCGATCGACCCCGGCGACCAGCCGAGCAGATAGAAGCTGGTGTCGTAGCCGCCTTGAGCCAGAACGCGCCCGAAATAGACACTGCGCGGCTCTGCGAGCAAGTTCACAGTCACGCCGATCCGGTCCAGCATACCGACAATGGCCTGACAGATCGCCTCGTCATTGACGTAACGATCGTTCGGGCAATTCATCTGGACCTCAAAACCGTCACCGTATCCAGCTTCCTCAAGCAATGCCCTTGCCGCGTCCGGATCGTATGGATAGCGCTCCAAATTGGCTGGATAGCCGTTGATGCCAGGGGCAACCATGGCCGCGCTCGGTGTCGAGGCGCCGCGCATTACGACCTGTTGGATCGCATCAATGTCGATGGCTTGGTAAAAGGCGAGGCGTACATCCCGGTCCTGGAACGGGTTTGCGCCCTCGATATCGGAATAGAGCAACTCGTCGCGCGACTGGTCCATGCCCAGGAAGATCGTCCTCAGCTCCGGCCCAGCGAGAACATTGGTGCCGTCATTGGAGTCGACACGCTCCTGGTCCTGTAGCGGAACCGGATAGACCAGATCCATTTCGCCGGACAACAAGGCTGCGACACGAGTCGAGTCCGAGGTGATCGGTTGGAACACGACCTCGGTCAGATTGCCTACGGGCTCATCCCACCAGTCGGGGTTTGGCACTGCCACAGTGCGCACGTCCGATTGGTGCTCCTGGATCATAAAGGCATTTGTGCCGTTGGCATTACGGTTGGCGTAGAATTCACGGTCGGATTCGGCGACGTTGGTCACCTCATCTGCGCCATTTTCAATCGCCCATTCCTGATCCATGATGTACCAGGTATCGAATTCGGCGGTTAGAATCGGGTTGGGGCCATCCGTAACGAAGTCGACGGTATGGTCGTCGATCCGCTCAACGGCCACGACGCCAGGAAGCTTGCCGCCAACATCCGAGCCTTCCGAGGTCGCCCGTTCATACGAGAAAACGACATCGTCGGCGGTGAAGGGATTGCCGTTGTGGAAGGTCACGTCCTGGCGCAGGTTGAAGCGCCAGCGATTCGGCTCAACGATCTCCCAGCTTTCGGCCAAGGCCGGTTGAATGGCAAGATCAGGACCGCGTCGCGTCAGGCCCTCATAGATGTTGCCGAGGAAGCCAAGCTGGAATGTTTCGTTCAGCGAATGCGGGTCGAGCGAGTTGAGCGGCCCCTGGAACGCGAAGGTGAGCGTCTCAGCCGATGCCGGTGTCGCTGCCAAGGTGGCGGCCGCAATACCGGTCATGAACGCTGTCTTGATGCGCATTGATTTTGATTCCCTGTTCTATTTTCGTTATGTCGCAGACTAGACCCAGGCCCCTTGATGCCTGGAAGGTGATTGATCGCTTTAGGGGCGCAGAGTGTAAAACCACCCAAGGGCAACGATCAATATTCGTCAAGCAGAAGTGACGGCAGAATCGGTCGACAGGCAATCGCGGCACTTTTTCGCTGCCAAATCCGTTCGATATTGATCTCGATCAACGACCGGGATGAACAACACTGAGAATTTGCGGTCGCGACAGGAAGCCGCGGCAACAGGTCTTTGGACACTCGACAATAATGTTATAAGGGCCCCGCCGATGCTATGATCAGGGTTCGGTGGGTTTAGGAGCAATGTGATGACCGACTACGAGGCCGTTTTTCAGACGGCGATCGAGACACTTAGGGGCGAAGGCCGATATCGCCTGTTTGCCGAGTTGGAACGGCAGGTCGGCTCCTTCCCAAGTGCTCGTCATCACGGCCATGGCAGTGTCAATGTCGCAGGTGACGTGCGCTGGTGCCCCGGCGGCGGCGAAGCGGCCGACATTACGATCTGGTGCTCAAACGACTATCTCGGCATGGGCCAAAGCCCACTCGTCATCGACGCCATGAAGAAGGCGCTAGACCATTGCGGCGCGGGCGCGGGCGGAACCCGAAACATCTCAGGCACCCATATCTACCACCGGATGCTCGAAGAGGAGCTGGCGGATCTACACGGCAAGGAAGCTGCCCTGCTGTTCACGTCCGGCTATATCTCCAACGAGGCGACACTGTCGACCCTTGCGCGCCAGTTGAAGGACTGCGTGGTCTTTTCAGACGCACTGAACCACGCGTCGATGATCTCTGGCATTCGCAATTCCGGTGCTGAGAAAGCCATCTTCCGCCATAATGACGTAGATCATCTCGACCAGTTGATGTCTCGATATCCCAAAGGCAGACCAAAGCTGGTCGCGTTCGAGAGCGTTTATTCTATGGACGGCGACATCTCGCCGATTGCCGAGATATGCGACGTGGCCGACAAGCACGGTGCCATGACCTATTTGGACGAGGTTCACGCCGTAGGCATGTACGGACGACGCGGTGGTGGCGTGTCCGAGCGCGACGGCGTGTCCGACCGGCTTACAGTGATCGAAGGGACGCTGGGCAAGGCCTTTGGCGTTATGGGCGGTTACATCGCCGCGTCGACAGCGCTGGTCGATGTCGTGCGCAGCTTTGCGCCGGGGTTCATCTTCACAACTGCGTTGCCACCAACGATCTGTGCCGGCGGGCTGGCGAGCATCCGCCACCTGAAACAAAGCCAAACCGAGCGCGACGAACAACAGCGTAAGGCGGCGGCATTGAAACGGATGCTGAGCAACGCTGGGCTGCCGGTTATGCCATCCGTCAGCCACATCGTGCCGCTGTTGATTGGCGACCCGAGGCTGTGCAAGCAAGCCACCGATTTGCTGATCGAACGGCATATGATTTATGTCCAACCGATCAATTACCCCACCGTGCCGCGAGGAACCGAGCGGCTTCGCCTGACGCCGTCGCCACTACACAGCGAGGCCCAGATGAACCATCTGGTCGAAGCGCTAAAGGATGTCTGGCAGCAACTGGACATTCGTCAGGCTGCATAGACGCAGTATTCCAACAGACAAAGCTTCCGTCTTCGCTTCAGAAGTTTTGTCAATTCTTGATCGACAAAGAGGGTATTGAATGGAATTCGTTATTATTGCCGGGGTCGTCGCGTTTTTCTTTTGGCAGACCTTCGAATAAGAACGGCAGCGCTTGTCTTAATTGGTCGTTGGTCATGGAAGGCATTCGTACGCGAAAGGCCTGTCCGAGGGTGGACCAATGGCCACCATCAATCCGCTAAAATATGACCAGACAAGGAAACTTAGACCTTGAGGCAAACAGCGCGAGCCCATAGGCTCCGCCCATCGTGTCTGGGAAACACCGCCACGGCGCCGACAGAGTGTCCGGGTGGGTCATCACTAATCACCATCTGAAAGTCAGGGAGGATGTACTTCATGAACTATCGTACTTTGACGGCCGCATCGGCTCTCACTATTGGCGCAGCCATGCTTGCGGCACCCGCGAGCGCACAATCAATCGAAATGTCGATGGCGTCGACATATCCGGGCTCGCTTACCCAGTTGGGCACGCTTGGCCAACGGATTTCCGACCAGATCGAGTTGGTCTCGGGCGGTGACATCGTCATCGAATTTGCCGAGCCGGGCGCCTTGATGCCAGCGCTCGAAGTGTTCGATGCCGTGTCGATTGGCGCCGTTGAGGCCGGTTGGTCCACACCCGGCTACTGGATCGGCACCGAACCGGCATTGGCCCTCTTCGGCGCAGTACCCTTCGGGCCAGAGGCTGGCGAATACCTCGCTTGGTACTATTTCGGCGGCGGTGAAGAGCTACTGGACGAAATTTACACCGAATACAACATCAAGGCGATTATCTGCGGCATCATCGCGCCGGAAGCATCCGGCTGGTTCCGCGAGCCGATTGAGTCTGCCGAAGATCTCGAAGGCCTGGTCATGCGTTTCTTCGGGCTTGGCGCTCGGGTTATGGAGCGCATGGGTGTGTCGACCCAGCTGCTTGCCGGCGGCGACATCTTCCCGGCATTGGAGCTGGGTACGATCGACGCCACCGAATTCTCCATGCCGGCGATCGACCTCAATCTCGGCTTCCATCAGGTGGCCGGCCACTACTACTTCCCAGGCTGGCATCAGCAGTCGACCATGTTCGACCTGATGATCAATCTCGATCTTTGGAACGAGATGAACGAGACCCAGCAGGCCCAAATCCTTTCCGTGTGCGGCGACAACGTGCGATACGGTCTGGCCGAAGGCGAAGCGATCCAGTTCGCCGCGCTGCAACAGCTGCAGAACGACCACGACGTAACCATTCATGAGTGGGACCCGGAAGTCCTGGCCGCGCTCGAGGCGGCTTGGCAGGAGGTCAACCAGGAACTCATCGGCGAAAGCGAAAACTACGCGCGCGTCTGGGAAAGCTTGTCGACATTCCGGGATAACTACGAGCAATGGGGTGAACTCGGATACTTGGACTAAATCTCGTCGCCAACGGCATCGGTTAGTCGTGGCGCGGTGATGGTTGGTAAGGCCGGGGCCCCAAACTGGGATCCCGGCCTTGTCGTTTGTGCCAGAGGGCCGCAGAATCACCAGAGTGAAACGCTAGAGAAATCGAGGATAGCCGCTCATGCAATCTCTGCTGAAGGTCAGCGACGGCTTGAAGGCGATCGTGAATGCCATCGGAAGGGTCGCGGCTTGGCTCGCCCTCGTCCTCATGCTGGTCATCTTGTTCGATGTCATCACCCGCTACATGAAAGGCAGCGATTGGATCGACAACTATCCCGGCTTACGGGAGTTTTTCGCCACCATCGATCCCTACGCCAGTTCAACCAAGCTCCAAGAACTGGAGTGGCATTTGCATGGCGTCCTGTTTCTGCTCTGCCTTGGCTACGCGTATGTGAAGGACGCCCATGTGCGCATCGAATTGCTGCGGGAGAATTTCTCGATGCGGGTTCGGGCCTGGATCGAGATGATCGGTATTCTTTTAGCGTTGTTAACCTATTGTTACGTAGTCATAAGTTTCGGCTTTGACTTTGCCGAGCGCGCCTTTACCAGAAATGAAGGATCGTCGGCCATGACCGGCTTGCCGGACCGCTGGATCATCAAATCCTTCCTGCCGATCGGCTTTTTTGTTTTGGCGTTGGCGGGGCTCTCCGTCCTGCTCCGCTGTTTCGTCTTCCTTTTCGGACCACCGCATTTGCGCGATGAATCAGGTGAATTTCTCGAGGAAAAAGGTCTGCTCGAAGACGAAAGCGCGACGATGGACGAAGTCGTCACCGAGGAGCGCTAGGCAATGGAACTCATCAATCTGCTGCCAGCGTTCATGTTTTTGGCACTTGCGATCCTTCTGTTTACAGGACTGCCCGTTGCCATCGTTCTAGGCGGTATTGGGATTGGCTTTGCCTATCTTGGCCTGTCGCTGGGCGAGGTGCGTTTGGCGCAGGTTGGCCTGGTGGTCAACCGTATCTACGGCATCGTCGACAACCTCGTCCTCGTCGCCATACCTATGTTCATCTATATGGGCACGATGCTGGAGAAATCCGGCGTCGCGAGCGATCTCCTAAACTGTCTGCAGGTTCTCTTGCGCCGCGTGCCTGGGGGGTTGGCCCTATCCGTCACCTTGATGGGCACGATCATGGCGGCAACAACAGGAATCATCGGCGCCTCGGTCGTGATGATGACGCTGCTGGCACTGCCGGTCATGCTGACCCGAGGCTACAACGTACCCCTGGCTACCGGCACGATCGCTGCGTCGGGCACGCTGGGCATCCTGATCCCGCCGTCGATCATGCTGGTCATCATGGGCGACCTGCTTTCGATCTCCGTCGGGTCATTGTTCCTGGCGGCCGTAATTCCGGGGCTTGTCTTGGCGGTCCTGTACATGATCCTGATCTACGTGATCTGCCACATCAAACCATCCCTAGCACCGCCCCTGCCGGAGGATATGGGGCCGACTTCGCAACGAGAGTTGTGGGGCATGGTGTTCAAGAGCTTCCTACCGCCCCTAGCACTGATCGTACTCGTTTTGGGGTCGATTTTCGCTGGATTGGCAACGCCAACCGAAGCTTCAGGCATCGGGGCCGCCGGGGCTACCTTGCTCGCCATTGCCAACAGACGCTTAAGCTGGTCGGTGCTGCGGGAGGTGTTGGAACGCTCTGCCCTAACGGGCGCAATGCTGTTCTTTATCTTTGTCGGGGCAACGGCCTTCTCCTATGTCTTCCGCCTTTTGGGCGGCGAGCC
Organism: Pseudomonadota bacterium; assembly: GCA_039030175.1. Classification (GTDB taxonomy): domain Bacteria; phylum Pseudomonadota; class Alphaproteobacteria; order DSM-16000; family Inquilinaceae; genus JANQGH01. The sequence continues at coordinate 4,522 of JBCCER010000049.1, read as the reverse complement.
ATTGATAGAAGGGTTCATTTTCGCCTTTGGGCTCGGCGATTGGGGCATCTTGTTCATCCTCATGGGCGTGGTGTTTTTCCTCGGATTCTTTTTCGACTGGATCGAAATCACCCTGATCGTTCTTCCGGTGTTTGCACCGATTGTCGCGGCGTTGGACTTCGGCGCCCATGTCGGCGCCCAGTATGTGGTGATTTGGTTTGCAATTCTCGTGGCAGTGAACCTGCAGACGAGTTTTCTCACGCCGCCGTTTGGCTTCGCCCTTTTCTATATGAAGGGCGTAGCGCCGCCGTCGGTAAAAATTCAGGCGATCTATCGAGGCATCATTCCGTTCGTGCTGGTGCAACTCATTGGTCTTCTGCTTGTTCTGGGCTTTCCCCAAGTCGCCCTTTGGTTGCCCCAAACCTTGCTTGAATAGACCGATCCATGCGCACCGAGACATCCGTCACGCCGGATGTCTTAAGGGGAAGTTATGCAAAACAGATCGCCGTTTGCCTGTCTGCTTGCAGCCTTGACACTCGCAGCATGTGACGAGGCCGACAATTCAGACCAAGGTTCGGTGAACGCCGCCGGCAGGCAGATCTTTCAACAGCGTTGCAGCGCCTGCCATGTGGCAACGGCAGAACAAAACCGGGTCGGTCCGCATCTCGTGGAATTGTTCGGCCGGCCTGCCGGCACGGTACCGGATTTTGGCTATTCGGCCGCGATGCTCAACGCCGAGCTAACGTGGGACGCCGATACGCTTGCTGAGTACCTGCAGGCGCCGCGCGAGTACCTGCCAGGAAACCGAATGGCATTTGTCGGGCTGGCGCGCGAGGCCGACATAGAAGCGTTGCTCAACTATTTGCGTGTCGTCACCCAGGCGCCGCAGGACTAACGGGCGATGGCGCAGAAGCGGCGCGTCGTTGCCGACGCAGCGCCGCGTCCAAAGCATCGAGGCGATCTGCAATGTCGATATCCAGCGCGGACAGCACCTCCATCGACCGATCTTCGAGGGCCTCGATCTCCGTCGATTGCCCCCTTTGAGCAGATAAAGACTGGTCGCGACGCGTCAACAGCCAAGCGACTTCCGGGCGGAACAGCCGGATCAGAGCGGTCACCCACCGATTGACGGGCCATGATGGCTGCGCGTGACCAACGACGAAATTGTCTAGCAGCCCGGCCACAACCGATGCCGTGAACCAGGTCTCGCCGGTCACCCACCGATTGGTCGTGAACAGCCGTATGGGGCTACCGACGGCATCGACCGCAATAGCAATCAGATGGCAAAGCCCGTCGCCCACCGCTAAAGCGGGCTGGGCGGTCGATGGAACCGCCTCACAGCGGACGAAAATGTGCAGGTGCCCAACCTCATCCGGCCCCCGTTCCTCGTCGGGATGCTGGTGGAAATAGTATTGGGCATTGGTCTCGGCGTCATAAACATCGCCGGCCGGATAGTGAACCCAATCATCGAGCTGCTGACTCTTTCCGCCGGTCAGTTCGGTGACGATTGTGTGGCCCGTTTTGGCCAGGACATGCTGGCAGGTGAGCACTTCGTTCGCGGCCTCGCGCATAGCCAGAAGGCTGTCCCGCGACTGCAAGGCCAAGTCTGGCGGAGCGGCAGTGCCGACGGAGTTCATTGGGTCGCGGCGTTGCCCAACAATTCCGCCGCGCGGTCGTGCAGCGGTGCCGGCCCGTCCTCAGCATAACGCAAGCGCTGATCGATGGCCGTGAGCGCAGGATGTCGACGCTCAACCGCCGCCGGATCGCCCAGAACGCCGTTGACCAAACGGTCGATGTACATCGGCGAAACATCGGACCGCGTCATTAAGAGTGCCATCGGTCCGACACTGTCGACCCAACCTCCCGTTCCCAAATACAAGGAGGCTTGTATTCGAGCGGGGGCAAGGGTTGGGTCGCCTGCCAACAGCGTCTCGGCGGCATCACCGTCGATCGGCAAAATCCTAACGTCGCACAAGGTCGTCGCCTGATACACCGTGCCGCTCGGGTGGACCGCAATATAGCCGATGGCGTCAACCTCGCCGTCGCAAAGCGCCTGCGCCTGCTCGCTGAGTGGAATGTACCGATAATCCTCTTCCTCATGCACTAGGCCCGAGGCGTCCAGTGTCATCCGGAAGAGGTGTTCGACCGGGTTGCCCTGGGTTCCAAGATTTACGGTTCGGTCGGCCAAGTCACTAAGCGACTGGATCTCGTCATTGGCCCGCACCAGGATGGTCAACGGCTCGGCGAACAATGCCATGACCAACCGCAGGTCCTCGCCTAGTCCGGCTTGGTCGAACGGGGTAGACCCGTCAATCGCCTGTTCCACACGGTCCGACAAGGCAATGGCGAAGTCGACTTCGCCAGAGGCCAGGCGAACCAAGTTTTCCATGGAGCCCGTGGTTGGCAACACTTCGAAACCACCGCCTGCAGCATCGCTCAGAATGTTGGCAACCGGGTAATAGACGCCTGCCATGACGCCGGACGCAATGACCGGCGTATGGTTCGCCGTCGCAACTTCAGTTCCAACCGGCTCGGTCGTTTGGGCGCTCGCACCACCGCAAATCAAGGCGAGCACTGAAAAAAGACAAGCAACACGATCCTTTAGCCTCATAGGGCGCCCAATCCAAAAATGCTTTATCGTTGATGTTAGCGGCGGAATCTTGTGTTGGTTGGCCAGTCGGCCTGTCCGTTGATCAGGGTCCACTCGACCACATCGCCCATGGTATCGCCTAGCGCATCGTCAAAGGCGATGAGGACATCGCTGAAGCTATTTGACGCTGCCTGGGACACGGCTGGAAAGTTCCCGCTGGCGAAGATTAGACGATCGGGCATGCGGACCAGCCTTGCATTCAGGCGAGCCTCAACAAGAGTTGTTCCGTCGGGCTGGGGTTCAGCCTGAAACTCACGCAACTCGGTTTGCAGTCGATAGTCGGCCCTAAGACCCGATACGTCGCGGCCGACAGCAACGATCCGGTCGGTGTTTTGAAAACTCTCGATCAGCAGGGTCAACACCATCGCAGGCGCGCGATCTGTCCAGGCAACACCAGCATAGTAGTCGATCTCGATAAGATCGGGACTGATTGCAATCCTGGTCGTGTTTAGACCTGCTGGCGCCACCGGCTCTTCAACCAGCAACTGCCAATTCACGGTCGGCAGGCTGGGCGAAAACGTGCTCTTTGGCGTCAGCGTGTACAGGTCCGGCGGCGTTGGCCGCGACAACAAAGTGCCGCTGCAGCCGGCTAGCGCCAGCGCCACCCCGCCCGCTGCTGTGCTTGTAAATGCTCGACGATTGAGTTTGATCATTCGCTGAATGCTCCGGCCATCAACGTACGGGCGCGACGCCCTGGCTGTTGTCGCCGAATAGGAACTGGCTCGGGTCGTTGCCCAACTGTTCGGTGACGCGGTTAATGTTTACAGCCAGCGCGCGCAATTCGGTAATCAGCAATGTGAGGTCGTAAAGACCGCCTTGTGAAAATTCGACTATTCCGGGCCGAATCTGCGATACCAGCGAAGCGGTCTGTCCGGCAACGTTGCTAAAGGACTCCGAAGCCGACTGCACCGACTCGGTGATGTTTTGAATCTCCGTATTGGTGGTCGACAGTAGCTGATCAAGCCGATCGGTGATACCGACGACATCGACGCGCAATTCCTCGGCCAGTCCATCCACATTGCTCACCAGCGAGTTGATCCGCTCACCCGTACCGGATAGCGAGGCCAGTTGCGTGTCCAATTCTCCTGTAATGTCCCTCACGTTGGAGATGATCGCACTGATGTTTTCGACGTTCTGATCCGACAACACCGTGTTGATTTGGCCGACAGCGGTATTGAGGCCGTCGAGAATCTCCGGCAGTTCGTTTGAGATAGCCTGCAGTGTCGATGGCGAGGTTGGGATCTCCGGCGGTCCACCATCGGTCGATTGAAGCGGGGGATTCCCAGGGGCGCCGCCGCTGATCTCAACATATTGGCCGCCTGTGATGCCGGCGAGTTCCAACTGGGCGGTGCTTCCTTGGGTGATCGGAATATCCGAATCAATCTCCATCGTGACCTTGACCAAGTTGAAGTTGGTCGGGTTGATCTGGAAGCTTGTCACCTGTCCAGCCGGCACACCTTGAAATCGCACTGCGCTACCTGCCTGCAAGCCATTGATCGAGCCGCTGAAGTTGGCAACGTAGGTCGTGGTCGCCTGGCTGGAGCTCAACTGACCTAGCCAGACGATGAAAATCACCAGGCTGACGGCCAGCGCGACGACAAAGCCGCCGACGGCAACATAGCTCCCCTTGGTTTCCATGCCCCGCTCTACGTCCCCTCTGCAGCATTAAGCGCTGCCCGCATCCTCGGCCCGTGAAAATAGGCTCGCAGCCAGGGATCATCCATCGCCATCAGTTCCTCAATCGTACCGATGGTGACCCTTTTGTTCAAAAGCACGGCAATACGGTCGCAGATTGCGTTCAAACTGTCGAGGTCATGTGTGACCATCAAAACCGTTAAATTCAGGCTCTTACGAAGCGATTCTATCAGATTGTCGAATGAAGAGGCGCCAATT
>JBCCER010000048.1:0-27798 GCA_039030175.1 Pseudomonadota bacterium | reverse complement strand
CCGCAGAGCTGCAAGTCTCCGTCGATCGGATCGCCGAAAACTGCGAGCCTTCGGTCTGCTCAGTCCTGTTCATGGCGGGGGCCGGCGGATCGCTGCGCGCTGGTGTCACCGAGAATCCGGTCAAACTCACCAACTCGGTACGGGACTCGCTGACCCATGTCTCCTGCGGCGGGGCCAATGCCTATGTCTGGCCCGGCGGCGGTATCACCGTGATGGTCGACGTCCAGGACATGCCGTCCAATTCGTTCGGCTATGTGCCGACGCCTGCGCTGGTTGCCCCAATCGAATTCACGATGCGGATGAGCGATTATGTCACCCTCGGTGGCCACGCCGACAGCGTGCGCCCCATCGATGATGTCATCACCGACGACGTGCGCCGCGTCGGCCAGATCGACCCTGACGCCGACCCGGTCGCCAGCCGCAACTATCGCTGGGCACCGGAAAGCTAGTCGGCGATGCAGGGACCGGTCGCGGCACTATTGGACGGCGGGACACGCCTGCATCTGCAGCACGGGCCGATTGATTTGATTATCGGCGCCGATGCCGACACAAAAACCGATGCAATGCGTCATCGCGCTTTCTCGGCCGCCGCCAAACGGTTCGAAACCGTCTTGGAGAGGCTGGTCGTCGATCTGGTGCAGCACCGCTCTCCTCTGTCGCCGGATACGCCACAGCCAACCGATCCCGTAGCGCAGCGGATGCATCACGCTGCCCGGCCATTTTGCGAATTCGGCTTTCTGACGCCAATGATCGCGGTCGCCGGCTCCGTAGCTGATGAGGTTTTAGCTGCAATGTTGGCGGCCGGCCCGCTCGACCGCGCCTATGTCAACAATGGCGGCGATATCGCGGTGCATCTGGCCGAGGGTGCGGAATTTTCCGTGGCAATGGCAGAACAAGCGGGTGCCGATCTGGGCCGCGTGCGCTTTGGCGCGGACAGCGGCATCGGCGGCATCGCCACCAGCGGTGCCGGTGGACGCAGCTTTTCGCTCGGCATCGCCGATAGCGTAACGGTGCTCGCCACCAGTGCGGCGCAGGCCGACGCTGCCGCTACGCTGATCGCCAACGCGGTCGATCTGCCCAACCATGCGGGCATCGCCCACGTCCCTGCCAACACCTTGCAAACCGACACTGATCTGGGCGACCGTCTCGTCGTTGCTGACGTGCCGCGCCTGTCATTCGAAGAGCGGCGCGCTGCATTGGCGCGAGGACGGCGGCGTGCTGAAACGATGCTGAATGCCGACCACATTATCGGCGCGGCCATATTTCTTCAGGGCGAAAGCGCCCTCGCCGGCGGCCCGTTTGTCGCCCAAAGCCATGTCATGGAGATGGAACATGCCTGAACTCGAAGTCAGAAAACGCGTTCTGACCGTTGAGGAAATCTTCCACGAAGGCGGCCCAGTTTCCGAGACCCCCTTGCTGCGCGGTGCGGCCCTCGCGGTGATCACCAACCCCTTCGCCGGGCGATATGAGCCGGAGATCCAAAGTTTCATGGATGACCTCCGCCCGCTGGGTCTCGAAATGGCAAAGCGACTGGTCGCGGCCTTGGGTGGCGCAGACAACATCGAGGGTTATGGCAAGGCGTCGCTGGTAGGGGCGGCTGGTGAGTTGGAGCACGGCGCGCTTTGGCATGCGCCCGGCGGTTATGCGATGCGTGAGGTGATCGGAGGCTCCAAGGCCATTGTGCCGTCGGCCAAAAAGGTTGGCGGCGTCGGCGCGCGTATCGACGTGCCGGTCACCCATATCAACGCTTCCTATGTGCGCAGCCATTTCGATTCGATGGAGGTGGGGCTAAATGATGCGCCGCGCGCCAACGAAATGCTTCTCGCCCTGGTCATGACGACGGGTCCACGGATTCACTCGCGCGCGGGCGGCTTGGAAGCAACGGACATCAAGGGGGAGGACGGACTGAGATGAGCGCCCGGATCAGAAAAATCGCCACTTGGGTCGAGGAAACCCACATTGAGGTCGGCCGCCCAGTCTCACCAGCCACCCGCAAGGCAGTGGCCGTCGCCGTGATCGAAAACCCGTTTGCCGGGCGCTATGTCGAGGACCTGTCCGAACTCATGGACATCGGCGCGGAACTCGGCGGCTCGCTGGGCGACAAGGCCGTGGCCGCCCTCGGCATCAAGCCCGAAGAAGCGGAGAGCTTCGGCAAGGCTGCGATGGTCGGTGAGAATGGCGAGCTGGAGCACGCTGCCGCGATCTTGCACCCCAAGCTGGGCGCGCCCCTGCGCAAGGCCGTGGAAAAAGGCGCCGCCCTGGTGCCGTCCTCGAAAAAGCGCGGCGGGCTGGGTCAGGATCTGGACGTACCATTGGGTCACAAGGACGCCGCTTATGTCCGCTCCCACTTCGACGGTGTCGAGGTGCGGCTGAACGATGCGCCCAGGCCGGATGAGATCCTTGTCGCGGTGGCGGTCACAGACAGCGGGCGGCCTTTGCCGCGCGTCGGCGGACTGACCCATGAGGAGGCCGAGGGTAAGGACGGTCTGCGCTGATCGGACCCGCGCCGGGTCATCGGCACGAGGGAAACGAGCCGTCGCTGCGCGATAGACCGTCGGTCGATCGGCGATTACCATGGAAGCGACGCCGGCTGAACCGACAAGGTTCGCCGCCTCTTAGCCAAGCGCCCCCGAGACCGTGGCGCCAAGCCGGAGACAGAGCATGGTAGACATCAAGCCGGATTCCGACGGCCAGACCGTCATCGTCACCTACGACGTGCCGCATACGAGCTGCGAAGAACTGGTTGGCATTCTGACGACGGCCTATGACGAGTTCCTTTCCCACCAGCCCGGCTTTGTCGGCGCGGCCATCCACGTCAACGAAGCCAAGTGCCGTGTCGCCAGCTATTCCAAATGGGCCAGCCGCGAGGACTTTTGGGCGGTCCTTAGAAGCGAGGAGATGCAGGACATCAACCGCAGGCTCGGCGACATGAGCAAGGGGTTCGAGCCGGTCCTATACGACGTCGCGCGGGTCTACAACTGACTGAGAGTTGCGCCCGGGGATTTCCTACTCGACGGTAATCGTTGCTTCGGCGGAAACCAGCCCATTGTCATCGGTGTAGGGCATATGCGTGTTCGTGTTCAGCGAGACGCTTACGATGTAGGTACCGGGCGCTAGCTGGCCGATCTCCGCATTTTCTGAGTACACGCGCTGCAGCTTTAGGCCGTTGAGGTAAAGATGTCCGTGGCCGTGGCTCGGCACGTGCTCCGGAGGATCGGAGGCGTCGTCGAAGGTGAAATGCTCGGTCGTCAGCTCGACTAGCCAGGTTCCGCCCTCACCCGGTGTGACAGTCATCTCCAGCGAGGGTGGCGGCTCACCGGGCGCGGTCATGGCCGTGTCCGCAGACTGCATCGTCGCCATCATCCGGTGCATCGCGTGAGGGTCCGCAGGCGGCCCGACAATCGCGCGCGTGGTCACCTCACCGGACCGTTCGAACTCCAGTGCGATCGGCACGAGGCGGCCCTCCTCCAGCGAACCGTCAATGCCAGACATCATCAAATGCGCCCCATCGCCGGCGAGACTGGCATTGCTGTCGGCAGGAATTGGTAGCCCGCCTTCGCCGGTAGTACCAACGATCTCGACCGTCTGGGCCTCGGCGGACGATGCGCCGATCAATACATCCGGCACCTCACCATTGATGATTTGAACATAGACATTGGCCGTGCCAGCCTCGCCCGGAGCCATCTCGATCGTTGCGCTGCTGAGCGTCACTGGCTCGGCGCGGAAAAAGGCGAATACCCCAAAATAGAGCGCCACGGCGATGGCAATACACGCGCCCGCAATGATGATGGATCTCGTCATGCCGTTCCCGCTTGCATGAAATCGATAGTATACTAACGTCATTTGATGACCGGACCACAGCGAAGTCCTAGCGCGACTCTTTGCGGCGGCCTTGTCGTTGCGGTCCTCACCCTCATAGCCTCCAAACCGGCACAGGCTCATGTGTCGGAACAAGCGTTCGTCCTCCTGCTGCCGACCGATTATTACATCTTGGGCGGCGTCCTGTCGGTGATCGCGTCGATTGTCCTGATCTCGCTGACGCCAAAGCGCTTCGTCGAGCGCATGTTTGCGCCAAAAGATCTGGGCATCACCGCACCGCCCGAGTGGCTGAAAACCGTCACCAGCACACTGTCGTTCCTATGCCTAATGGCGTTGATCGTAATGGGTGCAATCGGCCCCCGCGATCCGCTGACCAACATACTTCCGCTGATGATCTGGACAGGCTGGTGGATCGTTCTATTCTCGGTCATCGGGGTTGTCGGCAATCTGTGGCTATACCTGAACCCTTGGACTGGGCCATATCGGCTAATATTCGGGGCGGACCGACCGCCGCCAGCCAAACTGCCTAGCTGGTTGGGCGCCTGGCCAGGCCTTGTGATTTTTCTGGCGTTCGCCGCCTTCTACATTGTTGATCCTGCCCCAGAAGACCCTGACCGGCTAGCCGTCTTGGTGGCGTCCTACTGGTTCTTCACCTTTGCCTGCATGGCGATCTTCGGCGGCCCGGCCTGGATTGCCCAAGGCGAAGCCTTCTCGGTCCTATTCGGCCTGATCGCGCGCGCCTCCCCCTTCGGCGACTGGTCCCGCGCGGCGGTAGGGTTCCCGGGCTGGGGTCTTTGGTCAAGGCCACCGGCCGTCGGTCTCGGTGTGTTCGCCTTGGCGATCCTTGGCGTGGGCAGTTTCGACGGGCTCAAAGAAACCTTTTGGTGGATGGCGCAGATCGATGTGAACCCGCTGGAGTTTCCCGGCCGAACGGCGGTGATTGGCTCGTCGATCATCGGATTGCTGCTAGCAACAGTCGCATTGGTAGCGGTGTTCGCCGTCGTCATTTGGATGGGTGGCGTTATCGCGAATCCGGACCGTCCGGATGCCGCCCGGTCGCGATTTTTGTTTCTCTTCCGAACCTTCGCGCCTACCGTACTGCCGATAGCATTAGGATATCATATATCGCATTTCTTCATCACATTTCTCATAAACGGACAGTATTTGTTGGCCGCGATTGGGGACGCGTTGGCCACAGGCGCGAATTTTCTAGGCCTGGGAGATACAAGGATCACCACTGGATTTCTGAATACCACCGATAGCGTGCGGTCGATCTGGTTGACCCAGGCGGGATTCGTCGTCGCCGGGCACATCCTCGCGGTGCTGGCGGCCCATCATGCGGCCCTGGAAGTCTTTGGAACGAGACGCCGCGCCGTCTTAAGCCAGATCCCCCTCGGGATCTTCATGGTCGCCTATACGTTCTTCGGTTTGTGGCTGCTGGCGGCCCCAAGGGGGGCGTAAGCAAAATAATTCTGGACACGTCGTTTGTAGGCTAACAATATATCGCAAGACCCATCCGAACAGGGAGATAACAAATGAAATCGGACAAGGCATTTGGGTCAAAACTGACCCGCAGATCAGCACTGACAACGATGGTAAGCGCCGCCGGATTGGCCGGCGCTTCCACCGTGATGCCGAACATCGCGCGCATGGCCCACGCGCAGGGCAGCGCGCCCATCAAGCTCGGCTTTCAGGTCCACCGCACCGGCATCGGATCGGCCTATGGCCGTTGGTATGAGCGCGTCGCCGTCGCCGCCATCGACCGGATCAATTCCATGGGCGGCATCAACGGCCGCGAGGTCGAGATGATCGCCGAGGATGACGGCACCGACCCAAGGCGCGGCGCCGAGGTGCTGGAGCGTTTTGCCAATTTGCACAATTGCGACGCCGTTTTCGGCCCGCTGTTCAGCCATGTGGTCATCGGCTCCGCCCCGCGCGCGGGCGAGCTGAGAATGCCCTATTTCGTGGTCTCAGAAGGCCACCATGTCGCCAGCGGCATCCTTAACCGCTACACGCTTCAGCCCGGCATCACCGACGTGAAGTCCCAGGTGATCTCCATGGCGCCCTTCATCCACGACAATTTGGGCCAGAAGATCACCATGATCTTCCCGGATTTCGCCTTCGGCCACGACCATCGTGACTTCTTCACCGCGGCCATCGAGGCACAGGGCGGCGAGGTTCTGGAATGGATCGCCATCCCGCCGACGGAGACGTCTTTCACCCGCTATTTTCCCAACATTCCGCGCGATACCGACGTCGTCTACCACGTCATGGTCGGCCCTGCCGTTCTTACCTTCGTGCGCGAAATGGGTGAGTTCTTTGGTGGCCAGGGCCCGCAGCTGTTCGGCTTTATCGATAGCCTCGAAGCCGTCGACACGGCCAGCCCGGGCCTTGAGTTTCTGGAGGGCTCGTATTTCTGGGAAGGCATGCCGCGCTTTGCCCAGCCAGATCAGACACCAGAGGAGACCGCCTACCGCACGGCCGTCGGCGTCGACGACAATGGCGCGTCGGTCGACGATCCGCGCGATGTCTCGACCTACGCCCACATGTTCGGCGTCTGGGAGACGCTCGCGATCATCAAGCAGGGGATGGAAGCCGCGGGCTACCAAGGCCCCGATGATCGCCCGAGCTTGATCGAAGCGGTCGAGGCGATCACGGAGATCCCGCTGTCGGACGACCATCCGCAGGGCGCGAAGCTGTTCAACGGTCGGACCCACCAGGTCTTCGGCCATCAGAACATCTCGCAGGTCGTGGACGGGAGGATGAACCGGGTCCACCAGACCTCGATCGAGGACACGCTCTACGAAGACGAAGTGGACTACACCGAACAGTCCTTCTGATCGCAGCCGGGCGCTTGTCCCAGAAGAATAGAGGGATAGGGACCTAGAGGGCTAAGGGCAGGCCATTGGAATTTGGACCCCATCTTCTTTTGGCCGTCCTAGAAGGCGCGGTAACGGCCGCGATCTTGGCGCTCACCGCCATGGGGCTGAGCATCGTGTTCGGCGTCATGCGTGTGGTGAATGTCGCGCACGGCGAGTTCTTTATGCTGGGCGCGGTCTTCGCCTGGTACATCGCAACAACCCTCGGCGCGCATCCCGCCATCGGTTTCATCGCCGCGATCCTGCTGGCGCCTCTGATCGTCGGGGCACTGGCCGCCGCCGCCGACCGGGTGATCTTGAAGCGGATCGACTACAACCCCGAACGGACCATCGTCGCGACGATCGGCCTGCTCTACATCATCCAGCAGGCCACCTTGATGAGCTTCGGCCCCGATGCAAGACCAGTCGAGCCGCCGTTTAATCAGCGCCTTGCCCTGCCCTGGTTCGAATTTGGCGAAAACGGCTTCGAACTGATTTGGCCGTGGGGCCTCAGCATCACGACCTACAAGCTGTTCATCATCGTTGCCGCCATCGTCGTCCTGACCGGGATCTGGCTGCTGATGACGCGCACGACCTTCGGGCTGATCATGCGAGCGACCCAGCAGGATCGCGAAATGTCGCAGGCCTTCAGCGTGCCGGTCGACAAGGTCTTTGCCTATGTCTTCGGCCTCGGTGCGGCTCTAGCGGCAGTCGGCGCGGTGCTGGTGGTGCCGGTTCAGCAAGCCCATTATCTGATGGGCCAAGACCCGCTACTCTTGTCTTTCGTGGTCGTGATCATCGGCGGACTGGGCAGCCTGCCGGGAACCGTCATCGCGGCGATCCTGATCGGCATGACCGACGGCATCGTCTCGGTGTTCTTCTCACCCACGCTTGCAAAGATTATCGCGACATTAGCCGTCGCCATGGTGCTGGTGTTCCGTCCGCAAGGCCTTATGGGCAAGAGCGCGGCGTGACGGACGTTCAAAAATCCTACCTCTTTCATTGCGCGATCATCGCGTTGCTGGCCGTCCTGTTCTTCGTGCTGCCGGCCTATCATGTCGGCAACCTTGCGCGGATCATGGTACTGGCCGTCTATGCGATCGGCTACAATGTGCTGTTCGGCTACACGGGCCTGCTCAGCCTCGGTCACGCGCTGTTTTTCGCGGCAGGCATGTACGGCTTCGGCTTGGCGGTCCATCAGGGCGGAATCACCACCGGAATCGCCCTGATCCTTGGCGGCATCGCCGCACTGATTGTGTCGCTGGTTGTGGGGTTCCTGGCGCTGCGCACGCGGGGCGTTGCCTTCATGATCGTCACCCTGATGTTCGCCCAAGCGGGCTATCTGACGATCCTTTATTTCGGGCCGATTACGCGGGGCGATGAAGGGTTCGTGGTCGACCTCGCGGGGCGGGCCCTTTTCGGCATCGACCTGTCGAACGAGTCAGCGCGTTATTGGGCTGCCCTAGTCCTGTTCGCCATCTGCTTCATTGGCACGGCGGCCTTGGTGAAATCGCGCCTTGGCCGGGCGCTCGTCGCGATCCGCGAGAACGAAGAACGCGCGCAAATGCTGGGCTACAATACACATCGCCTAAAGCTTATCGCGGTGCTCGTCTCTGGAACCTTGTCGGGCATCGCCGGTGCCGCTTACGCGCTGTTGTTCGGCTATGTCGGCGCGACCTTCTCAACGGTGCAGTACTCGATTTTCCCACTGCTCTGGGTCCTGCTTGGCGGCGCCGGCACCACAATCGGCCCACTGATTGGGGTCATCTTCATGTTCTACCTGATCGACCTCTCCAGCACCGTCACCGACGCCTACCTGCTGATCGCCGGGGTCGCCTTGGTGCTGCTGTGCCTTTACGCGCCGCAAGGTATCGCCGGGGAGCTGCGCAAACGGGTGTTGAAATGGCTGCCGTGACTCTTCTAGAGACCAAGGGCCTGACCAAGACCTTCGGCGGCATTACGGCTAACTCCAATATCGATTTCACGCTGGAGCAGGGCCAGACGATGGCCTTGATCGGACCGAACGGGGCGGGGAAATCGACCTTTGTCGGCATGCTGTGCGGACGCATTCCAGCCACCCTCGGCCAGGTGCGTTTCAAGGGCGACGACATCAGCCATCTGCCCGCCCACAAGCGCATCGCGCTGGGCATTGCCTACACCTTTCAGATCACGTCGATCTTCGCCAACTTATCGGTCCACGAAAATGTCGCCTTGGCGGCCCGGCGCGCCGGCCATATGAGTGAGGCCGATGTCACACGCAAGGCTGACGCAACGCTAGAGCGTGTCGGGTTGGCCGATCGATTGGATCAGACTGCTGGCGATCTCAGTTACGGACATCAGCGTCTCTTGGAAATCGCCATGGGGCTGGTCCAGGACCCCGAACTGTTCATCCTCGACGAGCCGACGCAAGGTCTCGCTGAATCCGAGATCAACGAGTTCGTCGATCTGATCAACTCGCTGACCGGCAAGACCACGATTTTGCTGATCGAGCACAATATGGACGTGGTCATGCGCACGGCGCAGCAGATCACGGTCCTGGACTTCGGTGAGATCATCGCCAGCGGCACCCCGCAGGAGGTGCGCGACAACGAAGCGGTTCAGGCCGCCTATCTGGGGACCACCGATGCTCGACATTAGCGACATCCACGTCTCCTACGGCAGGGTTAAGGTTCTTTTCGGCGTCAGCCTGACGGCACAACCAGGCGAAATCCTGTGCCTCTTGGGCAGGAACGGTGCGGGCAAGACGACGGTCATGAAGTCGATCATGGGGCTGCTGCCGCTTTCCGAAGGCACCATCACCCTCGACGGAACGGATCTTGGCAGCTTACCGGCCCACAAGATCCCCAAACACCGCATCGGCTATGTGCCTCAAGGACGGCGGTTGTTCCCCGAACTGTCCGTCGAAGAGAATATCGAGATGGGGATGCTGGCCTGCAGAACGGGGCGCGAAGCCAAGGAGCGGGTGCTGGACATGTTTCCCCGCCTGCGCGAACGGCTGAACCAGCAGGCGAGCACCTTGTCGGGCGGCGAGCAGCAAATGCTGGCCACAGCCCGCGCCCTCTGCCTAGAGCCGCGGGTCTTGCTGTTAGACGAACCGACCGAGGGTCTACAGCCCTCCATGATCGAGTTGATCCGGCGGGTTATCGTCCGGATGAAAGAGGAAGGCCTGATCGTGGTCCTGGTCGAACAGCGCGTCGATGCGGTCCTATCGATCGCCGATCAAGTCGCCTTCATCGAAAACGGCAGAAACCTCGAGACCATGTCGGCCGCGGAGCTGAGGGCCGACCACGACAAAATCCACACTCATTTAGGGGTTTGATAATCGGGTTGTTTTCGCTATGACGGCGCGCTCCAAACTTGACTCACATTGCAGCGCCCCTATATCGTTCGTATACAAACAACTTTGCCGCGCCCTTACGTTTTCTAACGCGGAAAATGTTTTGTGTGAGACGCTCGATGGATTTGCGGCCTGACGGAAAGGAACCCCGATGAGGGACGCGGTGACCGACATCAGCCCGATCTTGCAGGGCCAAGCCTCCGCCTTTGAGGTTCCGGCCAGCGTGTTCGCCGAAACCGTTACATTCGTCCAACACTACACCGAGAGACTGTTCAAGTTCCGCATCACCCGCCCGGCGAGTTTTCGCTTCCGTTCCGGCGAATTCGTCATGATCGGATTGCCGAACGCCGAGAAGCCGGTCTATCGCGCCTATTCCATCGCCAGCCCGTCCTGGGACGAGGAGATTGAGTTTTTCTCGATCAAAGTGCCCGGCGGACCGCTGACCGAACATCTGCAGAAGATCCAAGTCGGCGACACCATACTAATGCGCAAGAAACCGACGGGAACGCTGGTCAACGACGCGCTCATCCCCGGCAAGCGACTGTACATGTTCTCAACCGGCACCGGCATCGCGCCCTTTGCCTCGCTGATCCGCGACCCGGAGACGTATGACAAATTCGAAGAGGTGATCCTGACCCATACTTGTCGTGAGGTGGCCGAATTGGCCTATGGTAATGACCTCGTGCGCGAGTGCCGCGACGACCCGCTTGTCGGCGAACTCACCAACGGCCGCTTGCGCCACTATACCTCGGTCACGCGCGAAGCTTATGAATTCCCAGGTCGGATCACGGACCTGATCCGCTCAGGGAAGCTGTTCGAGGATCTGGGCGTTGCGCCGATCAAGCCGGAGGACGATCGCGGCATGATCTGCGGTTCCATGGCCATGCTGAACGACACGAAAGAACTGCTCGAAGGCTTCGGCCTGGTCGAAGGAGCCAACAGCAATCCTGCTACCTATGTGGTCGAACGCGCCTTCGTCGACTGATCCTGTCTCGGGCCCTGCACCCTGACTCCCAAGCGACGGATCGATCGTCTTTAGAAACCTAACCCTTGTGGCGGAACGGTGGTGCGTCACGCCCATCGAGACTGCCGGTACAAAGCGGGCGCCCGCTTTGTACCGCATTCGACGAATGCGCGAAGCGCACAATTGGCGCAATTTCCTTTTTCGGCTTGCGCCACGGCGGCGGTGTGCTTGTCGACGTGCAGGCGGCCCTTGCCAAGGATTTCTGCTACCTGAAATTGACGGGTTCGCGAGTCCCAGTACGCTTACAACCGCGCGCTGGAACGCGGCGCACAACCGATCGAGATCCCTGCCGGCCCGATGGAGCTAGAGCTGCCGGCAATCAAGGGTATCGGCCGCATGCCAATCTATCTCATCGACCGTTTCGAAGGCGGCTCGTCGATCTACGACATTGACTTCGAATTCATCGACGGTGTTGACCGACATCCCGAGGGCTGCCGCTTTAAGCAGATCGATCATCTCACTCACAACGTCTATCGCGGCCGTATGAGCCATTGGGCCGAATTCTACGAAAAGCTATTCAACTTCCGCGAAATCAGATTCTTCGACATCAAGGGAGAATATACTGGCCTCCATTCGCGCGCGATGAGTGCGCCAGATGGCTTGATCCGGATTCCGTTGAACGAGGAAGCATCCAAGGGAACAGGCCAGATTGAAGAGATTTTGATGCAATTCAACGGCGAGGGAATCCAACACATCGCGCTTTCATGCGACGATCTACCGGGCTGCTATGACAGGTTGAAAGGGAAGGGTTTGCCCTTTGTGACCGCCCCGCCTGATGCCTATTATGAGATGCTTGACGAGCGCTTGCCAGGCCACGGCGAGCCGGTCGACGAGTTGAAATCCCGGGGTCTGGTGCTGGACGGCTCAACCGAGGAAGGCGATGCGCGATTGCTGTTGCAGATCTTCTCCGAGACTTTGCTCGGACCGGTATTCTTTGAGTTCATTCAGCGCAAACGGGACGAGGGTTTCGGTGAAGGCAATTTCAAAGCCCCGTTCGATTCCATCGAACGCGATCAAATCCGCCGCGGTGTCATCGAAACCCAATAGCGCGGCGTTCCGAGCCCGTCATGATGGAAAGGCCGCTTCTCGGGGGTTGAAAACCGAACGTCAAGGAGCTGAACGATGAAGGTATCGAGAATTCACCACGTCGCCTATCGCTGTCGCGACGCCAAGACCACCGTCGAATGGTACGGCAAGTACCTGGACATGGATTTCGTCCTAGCGATCGCGGAAAACGAGGTGCCGTCGACCAAGGAACCCGATCCATACATGCATGTCTTCCTAGATGCCGGCAGCGGGAATATCCTGGCCTTCTTCGAGCTGCCGACACAGCCGGAGATGGACCGGGATCGCAACACACCCGACTGGGTCCAACATCTGGCGTTGGAAGTCGACAGTATGGATGTACTGATGGAGACCAAGGCGCGGTTGGAGGCCGACGACATTGACGTCCTCGGACCAACCGACCACACGATCTTTCAATCCATCTATTTCCGGGATCCGAACGGACATCGGATAGAGCTCGCCGTCAATACCAGCACACCGGAGATGGATCGAAGGCTGGCCGCCGCGAAATGGGACATGCTGAACGAATGGGCGGTCACGAAGAAAGCGCCAGAGCATGTGCGCTGGGTACATGGCGGACCGAATGACTGACGCGCTGTAAGTTTGACATCGGGAAAGCGAAATGCTCGATGCAGATGCTGAGCCGGGGAAGGGAGCAAGAGCATGAAACTGGCAACCCTAAAGAAGGGCGGGCGAGACGGTACGCTGGTTGTCGTCTCACAAGACCTCAGCTGCTGTCTGCCGGCGACCGGCGCCGCGCCGACGCTGCAATCTGCACTTGATCGCTGGGACGATACCGGACCAAAGCTGCAGGCGATCTCCGACCGGATAAATGACGGCGCCCCCAACGCAATACCATTCGACGAGGAGGCCTGCGCCTCGCCCTTGCCGCGTGCCTATCAGTGGGCCGACGGATCTGCCTATGTCAATCACGTGGAGTTGGTCAGAAAGGCCAGAGGCGCGGAGTTGCCGCCGAGCTTCTGGACGGACCCGCTCATGTATCAGGGCGGCTCCGACACGTTTCTCGGCCCGCGCGACCCCATTTGCTTGCAATCTGAGGAATGGGGCATCGACTTTGAAGCGGAGGTGGCCGTCATCACCGGGGGCGTCCCGGCCGGCGCCGACAAACGAACCGCCGCCGAAGCCATACGGCTTTTGATGCTGGTGAACGATGTCTCGCTGAGAAACCTGATACCGGCCGAGTTGGCAAAGGGTTTTGGTTTTTTTCAATCCAAGCCTTCCAGTGCCTTCTCGCCGGTCGCCGTAACGCCCGACGAATTGGAACCAGCCTGGCACGACGGCAAGCTTCACCTCCCAATGCTGGTGTCGCTCAACGGCAAGCCGTTCGGCAAAGCCGATGCGGGAACCGACATGACCTTCGATTTTCCGCAGCTGATCGCACACGCGGCGATGACGCGGCCACTGGGTGCGGGCGCGATCGTCGGTTCCGGCACCGTTTCGAACAAGCTGAAGGGCGGGCCAGGAAAGCCGGTTGCCGACGGCGGCGTCGGCTATTCGTGTCTCGCAGAAATTCGAATGATCGAGACGATCGAGAGCGGCGGCCCGAAAACGCCGTTCATGACCTATGGCGACCGCGTCCGGATCGAGATGAAGGACAGCATAGGCACATCGATATTTGGCGCTATCGATCAGGTCGTGGAACCGGTTCGCAGGTCTCCCCAATAACAATTGCGGGTAGGCCAACCCAAAATTCCGGCTGCTATAGGACCTCCTTGCCCCCGCAACGACAAAAAACGCCATGCTCAGCACGCTCCATGCCGTTCCGGCCGATCCGATCCTCTCCGTCACGACGGCATTCAAACGGGATTCGCGACACGAGAAGTTTGATCTCGGCGTCGGCGTTTATCGCGACGAAGACAGGCAGACCCCCGTTATGGGCGCGGTTTGGAACGCAGAACGGCTGATCGTCGACTCGCAGTCAACCAAAACCTATCTCTCGCCTGTAAGGAACCACGCGTTCAACCAAGAGCTGGCGCGGCACTTGCTGGGCGATACGTTGTACAGTCCCCGCACCTTTGCCGTTCAGGCGCCGAGCCGATGCGGCGCGCATAGGCTAATGTTTAAGTTTGCAAAAAGGCCCACCCGGACTTTATCGGCGCCACCGACTTCGGCGAAATGGCGGATTCCTTCGCCGATCTCGATTTCACATCGGGCAGATTTTGGACGCGATCAAGGTGAGACCGCTGTCAATTCAACAACGAAGCGAGGGTAGTGACAGGCTCAAACCCATCGGAATCGATCCAACTTTTCTGCGCTACGCCCATCCCGGTGGGCGACGGCAAGCGCTATGAGGAGGCCATCTCCGTTCTGAGCACGGACGAACGCGAGAGAGCCGAGCGGTTTCGTTTCGACCGTGACCGACGCTGCTTCATCACCGGCCGGGCCCTGGTGCGTAACGCCTTATCTCGTTTCGCCAGTGTTGATCCAGCCGACTGGCGATTTGAGGCTAATAGATTCGACCAACCCAGGATTGTGGGGCCGAAGGACGCGAGACAGCTGCGGTACAGCGCATCGAGAACCAACGGCCTCGCAATCTGCGCGGTCGCCAAGGGGCGCGAAATCGGTGCCGACGTGGAATTGCTCCGGGCCCATCCCGCAGATGTCGTCGAACGCTATTTCTCCCGGTACGAGGCCGGTGTCATCCGGCAGAGCCCGCGTGAGAATCAATCGTTCCTCTTCTTCGCCAATTGGACGTTCAAGGAAGCCTACTGCAAGGCAAAAGGGGTGGGCCTGTCGGTTCCCATCGCGAAGCTCTCATTCGCCTTGCTGAACGAAAAGCCAAAATTGACGATCGAGCCGCCACTCACAGACGACAGCGCCGGGTGGCGGTTCTGCTTGCTCAGGCCGACGCCGCGGCATGTGATCGCCCTCTGCGCCGAAGTTTGCTGATCATCAGGGGAAATAGGCGGAGTCATTGAGCTCAGCGGCCCAGCGCGCATTGGACAAGGTGGCAGCGAACCCGCATACCGGAATCGGCCCTTCGATAGACTGAATCGAGCGTTCGCCTAACAGCGTTAATCATCGAGATTCTGGGCGGCAGACTTCGTTTTCGGCGTGCCAATGTCGTGGCATCGTCCACCAGACCACTAACCTTGCCAGCCTTCCAGACGGAGTTAGGATGTCATGGTTAGGGCCCGTAGGCGGCGCTAGGGGAGCGAGCGAGATGACCATTCTTGGAAACATTACCCAGATTGCCGCGAGTACGAGCGACGCGGTTTGGGCGGTGGACGCCGACACCAACACGGTCTATCGCCGCAACACGGTCACCAAGGAATTCGAGAAGGTTCCCGTCAACATCACGGTCGCCAGCCTTGATGTCAGTGCCGACGGCTATGTGGTCGCCCTTAACGCCGAGGGTAAACTGTTCGTCTGGAACGCGGCGGAAACCCGTTTCGACCCCCGCGCCGAGGGCCAGACTTTCGATCAAATCAGCATCGGCGACGGCGCCGTTTGGGCTCGGGAAGCCGACACCGGAACACTCTATCTGTGGGACGATGACAATGGCGGGTTTGCCGATGCGGGGTTTCCCGGGTCAGCCGTCAGTGCCTTCGTGGCGGCAAAGGCCGACGACGTCTTCTATGTCGTCGACGATGCCGGCAAGCTTTGGCAGTACGTTTACCCAGAGCCGGCACCCCCCGGCGCCGAACAGGAGCCCGGCCTCTGGATCGTCCTGACGGATGATTTGGGCGTGGACAATATCGAGACCCTGGTCGCCACCCGCGATGAGGATCTCTGGGCGCTCGACGCCGATGGAGAAGTCTATCAACTCAGCACGTTGAACCTTGCCGATACCGACGCCCCCCAAACGATCTTCGAGCCACAATCTCAAAAGCTTGGGATTGGCCCTCTATCCGACCTCACCATCGACGAAAGCGGCGTCCTTTACGGCATTTCCGACGATAAGCTCGAGCTTTTTCAAACCGATTCCGCCGCGTTGCAGACCTATCTCGGCGACAAGACTTCGGCCGTGGCGTTGGGGACGGATGGCGCCGGCGTAACTCACTACGCATATTCGGCCGATGGCGGCGTCTACCACAGCTATCTTCGCGATGGCGAGTGGATCAACGCCCAATTCATTCCCGGTTCCGGCATTGCGTCGGAAATTAGCATCGATTTCGACCCGGACGACAATATCTACATCTCTTGGATCCAAAGCGCCGGCAACGGGTCCGAGGTTTTCGTCGCCAAGGGCGTCAAGAACCCCGGCTATGACGGCTACACGTTCAGCCAGGCACACCAGGTCACAGACGACGATGTCGCCGACCAGGACTTGGACATGCAGGTCGCGCCGGACGGTCGGGTTACCCTCTCGGTCACCAAAAAAGACGTGCTCAGCAAGTACGACGACGGCGACATCTATCAGTACACCGTCGACGACCAGGGCACCGTGTTTCAAAGACCGTCTGATATCGGCGTCCCCGCCTTCGTCGACGATGGGAAGTTCATCGAGATGGAGCCGTTACAGGGGTTCTTGACCGGTGATGGGGGCCTTGGCGGCTCCGGCATCAGTTTCGTTTATCCATTTACCACCGGCCTCAAATACAAGTCGCCCGGAAAAGCCTTCGAGATGCGTCTGTTCGTCAGAGGAAACTCGGACATAAGAGGCGATGTAACCGAACAATGGGTCGGGTACGAGTTCGTCGCCGGCATCAATCCGGCCGGCCCGTTCAATTTTTCCGTGCTCAAGGATTTTAAGATCTCTGTCTTGAGCGATGGGCGGTTAAGCACCTCGACCAACCCCCAAGACGTCGACACAAGCCTGCTAACCGCCGGCTGGAGGTTCAATCTCGATCTCAATTTTGCCGGCCCTTACAATTCGAGTTTCACCAGCAAATTCACCGGCAAAACCATCGACGTGAAATGGTCCGCCGGTATCTTTGGGGAGTTCGATTTTCTTTGGGTCGTCGAGGAGCTTTCGGGCCCGCTGGGCGGAGGGCAGGGCAGCTCATTTGCCATACCGATTGGTTTCGTCGACGAAAACGGCCAGCCCATCGATCCCGATACGCCACCATCGGATATTCGAGCACAATTCGCGCCCGATGATCTGGCTAGATTCGCCATTGCTTCCGCGTTGCCCAACCTCTTCGGAGGGAACGGCACGCCCCCGGCCGATGACGACCCCAGTTTCTTCAACATCTTCGGTCAAAAACAGGCGTGGTTTGCCGGCATCTTTCTCGGGGGAAAGCTGCTGGGCATCGAAGTCAAGACGAGGAACGGCGTCCAGATCGGGACCGAGGGCACGCTGACGAAGGGTGAAGTCACCACCGAAGTCGGCTTCCGCAGCTTCGGGGAAATCTTCATACCGCCATTCTTCTACGCCCGTCTCTGGGATCTCAGGATTGGCGGCAAGAAGGACGCCGATGCCTTTGCCTCGGTCCCGGTGTATGGCGAATTCAACACCGGCGGGTTTACGACTGTTTACGACGACGGTTTGGTCATCAAAGCCGAGGGTACGGCCGACACCGAGTCCGACATTCTCGATAATGATGAGTTCGACTATGTGTTCGTATCCGACGATCGCGTCGTCGGCGTTTACGTCCAGGCGGAGATCGACCAAGCGGACGGGTCGCTGAACGCCATCAACACGATCAACGGAACCTATGATTCCGATACGGGGGAAATCGTATGGGATCTTGATTCCATCGTCGAGGTGCCCGGCAGCAAGGGCTATAGCTTCGACCCCAGAATCGCGCTCGGCGGAGAACCCGGCGACCCGCAGCTGGTCATCACTTGGGCCGGGGTGCCGCCGGACAATGATGAGCTTGAAGCCCTGATCGATACGCCGCCCGGCAAGGCCTATGTGATCTTCGGCGGCGATGTGGAGAACAAGCGGATCGAACTGGCCGATCTTCGCAACGGACCGGCGCCCGTTCTGAATCGGGATTTCTTTTACACGAGCGCCGACGGCACGTCCCTGTTTGGTGTCGGCACCAGCGCCGCGCTACTGGGCGACGTGAACCAGGGCACTGGCCAGAAGGACTTCATAATCGGCGCGCCAGAGGCCGAGCAGGAATCTGGCAAGGCCTATATCGTCTTCGCCGAGGGATTTAGAGGGGTCGCCAACCTCGACGATGGCAGCGACGGCATCAACGCGATCAACTTTCTCGGCGAGCGGGACAGTGAGCTGGGATTCGAAGTCGGTACCGCCGGCGACTACAATGGCGACACGATTCCCGACTTCGCCTTTTCAGCCCCGGGCGCAGACAACCATGACGGCGCGGTTTATGTCGTTTATGGCGGTCAAGACTTCAGCCAAGTGGGCGGCCAAGGGGCGCCCGGCCAGTTTACGGTCGACGACATCGATAATGTCCTAAAAGGCGTCAAGCTATCGGGGCCGACGGATGGCGGCCGATGGGGCACGGCGCTCGCCGGCGGCTACGACTTCACTGGCTTCGGTGGAGACGACCTGGCAGTTGGCTCGGTCGAGGACGGTACAGTCACGCTCGTCAATGCAGGCGATACGCCAATCACGATCGAGCTTTTCGGCGATTCTGCCCAACAGACAAATGCGACCGATTATGGCTTGGGGGATATTGGCGCTGAGGTCGCCATGCTCCCGGACATCAATGCCGACGGCAATGCGGACTTGCTCATCGGCGACGATAACGGCAGCGCCTTCGTCGTCTTCGGTGGCGACGATTTCCGGAACTACGCCCGCAACTACGTGGTGTCATGGGACGCGGCCGGCGATGATCCCTACAAGGTCGTCCTCAGCTTCTTTGGCGAGGATCAAGACGGTGATGGAATCTTGTCGTCCGTCAGCGGCGAAATCTCACGTTTGCGGATGGAGGTCTTCGAGGACGGCGTTCTTGACTTCACCTACAACACCCAAACCGCCTTCGACCTCAACTACGATCTCGACACCGGTCAGGTGCTGGTCAACAGCACCGCTGCGAGCGATCCCCAAAACGAGGTCTTTAACCTCTCGATCCTCCCGTCCGGGGGCACGCCACGCTACGAATTCCTTTCCGTCGGCAACGATCCAAGCATCCGGCTGCAAGAGGTCATCAATACTGGCACGTTGATCGTGGGGGAAAGCCGCGGCGGCAACAACGCGTTTGCTTCCCTGTCTTCTCCCGACAGCTTCGATCTTCAATATCTTTCCGATATTCCTCGAACCGGGTTCACCATCGTCACGGATGCCCCCCTGCCTTTGCAGGTGGCCGAAGCGGGTGACATCGATGGCGACGGTCATCAGGACTTCATCGTCGGCTTCGATCAGTCCGAAGACGAGGGCGGTCTACCCGTTCGCGGTGAAAGCTATGTGGTTTTCGGCGGTACCGAACTCGCCAATCTGTCCGGCGTCGTCGATCTCGACGAGCTGGTCCAGCAGGGCCAAGCCTACAACATCCAGAAGGCTGGCGGGGAGGTCGCCAGTGCCGGGGACGTGAATGGCGACGGTGTAGACGACCTTTTGGTCAGCGCACCCAACGACAGCCTGCTCGCCGAGTTGTCGGGCCAAAGCTATGTCCTCTATGGCAGCCAGGACATCAGGACACCAGGCTACGTAATCAAGACCGGCTTCATCCTAGAGGATAGCAACGAGTTTGAGCGCAGCGGCGCGTCGCTGACGTCCCTCGGTGACCTTAACGGCGACGGCTTCGCCGATTTCCTGGTTGGTGCCTCTCAGGCCCCCGACACCGACCTCGCGGTTGATGCGACCGAAGATGCCGAGATTCTGTTTAGCGTGCGCACCCCCGATGATCTATTACCCGGCTGGACCGTCGGCGCGCCGATCGACGGCGGCGGCGATACCAGCGCTCCCCAAGACCCGCTAGCTCTCGCCCAAACCGACCTGGGCCTCCTTGCGGCCTGGGTCAGTGAGCGGACAGATGGCGACGGCAATACGATTTCGACGCTCTACACGTCCTTCTACGATGGCTCCAACTGGTCGACGCCGGAAGCGGTCGGGACTGAGACCTCCAATACGATCATCGAGGCGACAATCACCGAGGTGGCGATCACCAAGAGTTTGTCGCGGCCGTTCATCATTTGGGTGGAGAGCGACGGCGAACGTACCCAGACCACGACGGTCTTCCAGTCGCAGTATGACGGTGGCTGGGGCGACCCGGCGCCCGTCGTGCCGGATGCCTCCGAAACGCCATCCCCAGCGGGCTTCAATTACATCTCCGGCGAGACACTTGTGGTCGGCGATGAAAGCCTCAGCGTCGAAGACGTCTTTATCGACGAGCCGAAAATCGGGTCCGTGTTTGCCAGTTTCATCGTCACTCGCGAAGGTGACACCTCGCAGGCAAGCGGCCTGTACGATTTCCGGCTTAAAGACTATGGCGCCACATATGGCCTCGATTTCCGTGGCGATCATTCCGGCACGTTCTCGTTCGAGGCCGGGCAGACCACAAAAGAAATCACCGTTGAGATCCACGCCGACCGTCTAATCGAACGCACGGAAAGTCTCCGGCTCGAAATCTCCAGCCAGGATGACGGCGCGTTCGTGTCCGACAACGGCCTGGCCGTCGCCGGCGCGAGCACCATCGAGGCCTCGTTGTTCGTGGACGATTCGAACACGGTGCTCAATCTCACGACGATCGATAGCGGCTTCAAGCTCAACGGCCAACCTGATGTCGCTCTGGGCTATGCGGTCAATGCTGCGGGCGACCTCAACCGCGATGGAATCGGCGACTTCATGATCGCCGCGCCGACGGCCGGCCCTGACGATCAGGGCAAGAACTACGTGATCTATGGCCAACGGGGTATCGCCATCGACCTGCAGGAGTTCGATCTCGATACGCTCGTGGCGAAGCAGGGCGCCATCCTCGTCGGCGACGAAGCCGACATTCAGGTCGGCACCAGCCTGGCGTATGGCCTGGAAAAGGAAGGCGCCGTCGACAAGCAACCGTTCGTGGTGGTCGGCGCACCAGGCGACGCCGGTTTGGCGGGCCGGGTCTACGTCGTGGCGTCGAATGAGTTGGCGGGCCCAGACGGGGTGCCCAACGAAATCACCCTCGACGAGACCAGCGCCTTGGTTCTGACCTTTGCCGGGGAAGACGGTTCGGCGGATAGCTTCGGCCGGGCCGTGACGGTGGCCGACATGAACAATGTCGGCGGCGATGATGATTTGATCGTGACCGCGGGTGACGCGATCTACGTGATCTATGACGTGCTGTCGCAAGGCCTGAAAGGCAGTTTTGTCGTCGATCCCGAGAACAGCCCGTTCGAAGTGTCCAAGATCGTCAACGGTGCGGGCAACGGTTTCGGCAATGGCCTTGCCGTCACTGATCTCGACGGCGACGACTTCAATGACCTGATCGTCGGGTCGGCCGCGGGCAACCCGCTGGTCAACCAATTTGGCTTGGAGTTGGGCGTCGGAGGATTCGCCGCCGTCATACGCGGCAGCGAGACTGGCCTCGACACCGACGAAGATATCGATGTCAACGCGCTGGGCAATCAGGGCATCAAACTTCTAGGTCAGGCTGCATTCACCCCCACGGAAGGAAACGCCAAGGGGGACCCAAACAATCCGGGCGGCTTTGCGGACAATTCCGGCCCTCTGTCCGGCACGCCACTGCTTGACGGGATTGGCAATGCGATTGCGGCGGTGGACCTCAACGGCGATGGCAAGCGCGACCTCGTCCTTGGCGCGCCGCTTGCCTCGATCGCCGATGCCGACGGGCAACAGAGCTTTAGTGGCGCCAATGCGGGCCGGGTCTATGTACTGTTCGCTGGGGGCGGTGCGTTTTCCGACTGGTCGGTGAGCAACTATCAGCTCACCGATCTTTATGGGACGAACCCCGGTCAATCCAATCGCTTTAGAGACGGCATTATCCTTGAAGGTACCGAAGCTGGCGGATATGCGGGAACGTCGCTTACCAACGTTGGCTTTTTCCGGGGCTTAACGGATCAAACGACCAACATCGAAGATCTTGGGATCGGTGCCCCGGCCGCCAACGCAACCGCTGGGCAGGCCTATATCGTTTTTGGCAGCGAGATTAACTACTCCAATATCACCCAGGCGGGCGACAACGTCTTCAAGATCGATCCGCAGGGCGGCACCCTGCCTGTCTTTACATACCAGGGCCCGGCTGCATTGCTGGACGAGGGCAGCCCCCCAACCCAAGCGGCCGTAGGGTTTGACGTTGCAGGTCTTGGCGATATCAATGCGCTTGAATTCGGCGATAGCGGCGGGACGGAGTTCGGCATCGGCGCCCCCTTTAGCAACGTCGACGGCGTCGGACAGACTTATATCGCCACCGGTCACTCCTGGATCGTGCCCGGCCAATCCCTGGAGGTCGAGGATCTACGATCCGACAATGGCTTCATCACGTCGTCATCCGGGGCGACCATTTCCATTGGCGACTTCGTTGGCAACGGCTACGACGATTACCTGCTGATTGAAGCACCGGATCCAGCAGAGCAAATCGCAATATCGAATGTAACCTTGGTTCGCGGCGCGTCGGTCCTCGATATCGAAGCGGCGATCGATCGCGAAATCAGCCTGGATGTCGGCGAGGGCGTGTTTGGCCAGTACATCACCGCCGGGGACTTCAATGGTGACGGGAGTGTCGAGATTGTCGCCTTGATCGACCCCGGCATCGATGGCCAGAGAACTCAGACGGCGTTGTATACGGCGGACGCCTTGGCGGACCCCGCTACGACCACGCTGTCCCCAACCCCAATTACGGCACCCGCCAATCTAGCCAACTTCATCGGCCCACCTTTTGAGGTCGGCAACTTCTACAGCCCTGATCTGAACGGTGACGGTTTAGACGATCTCTTCGTAACCAGGCTTGACGCGGACACAAACGCTCGGAACTCGTTTGCCCTTGGGACCGACACCCTTGGTGTCTTCGGCGACCAATTCGATCGGTCCGGCGATTCAGATCTGAGTGGCATCCCGCTGGCCATTGCCGATCTGAATGGTGACGGCCGCGACGATGTCGTCTTGGCGAATAACACGGAAAATCCGGCGGCGAGTACCGCACGGATCCTGACTTGGAGCGATGCGACGCAGCAGTTGGAAGTCGTCGATCCGGACTTCGATTGGGCAAGCCTGGGCGGGAACAACCCTTACGCCTTCGACAGGCAGAACATCTTTCAAGCCTCGTCGGCAGGCGATGTGAATGGCGACGGCTATGATGACGTCGTGATTTCGTTCCTCGGCAACCGAAACTCCGAGGTCCCGGAACTTGAAAGCACCAGCATCATCGTCTACGGCGCGCAAGACTTCGATGACATTTCCGGAACAGTGCTTTATCCGGGGGCCGGCGCCCGCGTGCAGCCGAGCCCCACAGCGGTCATCCCACGGCGATTTGCCGATATCGTCGGCGATATCAACGGCGATGGTTTTGACGACGTTCTCGTCAGCCAGAACCGGACCGATCAAGACGCCTTCATGATCTATGGCAGAGCTGATCTGCCGGCCCAGATCGTTTTGCCGCAAAACCAGACAGCTGACTTTGAGGCCGGCTTCAGAATTCGTGGCTTTGACGGTCGCGAGACAGGACAGCCCTACCTGGTCAGTGCCGCCGGCGACGTCAATGGCGACGGGCTTGGAGACTTCATACTGTCGGATGACTCGGTCTTCGACCTCACCTTCACCGTTTATGGCGAACGAGACGACGCAGGCGGAAACGTCGCCGCCTTGCAATCGCGGCAGACGGAAGGCGTCGATGCTGCTCGGACCGAGATCATCGATGGTACGTCGGAGAACGACTACATCGTGCAATCCCAGACCGGTGGCATCGTCAGCGTTCTGGCAAAGGAAGGCGACGACATCGTGCTCACCAAGGCGGAGACGCAGATCCTCGCCTATCTCGGCCAGGGCGACGACAAGATCGGCATCGGCGATGTGGACAGTTCCGCCTTCCTGAAAATTGATGGCGGCAATGGATTCGACACCCTCTTTTTCAATGAGTCTCTTGGCGAGTTAAACTCGCTGGACCTGACAAGGAGCGCTCTTAAAGGCAAGGTGACCGGGTTCGAAGTGATCGACCTCGGCGTGCGCAACAGCCTGACCCTCGATGTGGTGTCCCTCAAGGAGGTGACGGGATCGGGAAACACCCTGCTGGTCCGCGGTGAGGAGGCCAAGCTCAACCTGAAACAGGAAACCGACGGCAGTTGGGAAAATGTCGGTACGAATACCCATGACGGCGTCATCTACGATGTCTACCAGTTCATATTCGACGATCAGTTTCAGTTTGATGAGACGCCGACGTCAAACCTCTCCGTTTGGGTCGAACAGGACGGCGTCTCGTTCAACGATCTTCAGGCTGGAACCGATGGTCGCGATTGGCTGAAAGGCACCAAGGATGACGACAACATCTTTGGCGACGCTGGCCGGGACTTCATCTTCGGCCGCCACGGCAACGACACGCTCGATGGTGGGGAGGACAGAGATTTTCTGTCCGGCGGTCGTGGCGACGACCTGCTCAGAGGTGGGCCCGACGGCGACACCCAAAAGGGCGGATCAGGCGCCGATACCTTCATCGGTTCGGCGGAAGACTTCTTCGGCGATAGGATTATCGGCTTCTCCAAGCACGACCAGATCATCGTCGAGGGTTTCGACTTCAACGATATAACAGTTGAGAAAGGCTGGTTTGGCCAAACCGAAATCCTGTTCGATACCGACGCCGACGGCGAGTTTGACGGTTCAATGCGTGTCAACGGCTTCTTCGGACGCTCGTCGTTCGAAGTCGAACAAGTCGACGCTGACGTCGTGATCACCTTGGGCGACGACGGGCCGTTCGGCGGTGGCTTCTTCGACTTCTTCGGCTGGCTGTTCGACGGCTGGGACTTCGCCTGACCGACTTCAACGACGATGAATACCCGATCCAAGCCAGGAGCCATCTTTTGCGGCCTGGAGACCTAACGTCGGCTCAGGGCCGATGACGATATGCGTCTCGGCAGCATTGTCACCTATGGACGCCCGTCGATCGGACGGAATTCTCCAGACGGTTGGGGATAATCTTCCTCCGGCTGTTGGGCCATGCCGGTAATCCGTGCCTCTGCGGCCGTAATGGCTCGCTGGTCGGTCAGCACCGAAAAAACCGTGTCATAGGTCTTTTCCTGCCCGTGGGTGAGCCAGATCAGTTCCCCCCGCTCGCGCGCGGCACCGTGCCCAAGGACATGGTTCGTGGAGGGTTCGATGCCCAACGCGTACTGGCCAGCCTGCAGATTTTGCCATTCGTAGTGGCAAGGGAACTGGTCCTTGCGGGTGACCACCATGAGGCCCAGACCAAGCCGGTCGTTTACTAGGGCGACCGGCACCTCGCCCTTTTCGTCTGGCGCCATTTCGTGCTGCCAGACCTGCTCGTGAAAATCCAACTGAGGGCCAGACAGAGTTTGATAGCCAACCCCCTGATCGCGATAGCTGTCCGCATGGGCGGCCCAAACGACGTCCGCAATTGGCGCGAGGTACCGGGCGCCGTCCTCTAAAACCGGATGGCCGACATTGATGTGGTAGCAGAGCATGTGCGGCGTCCGGTAAAAGCCGCGATTGACGACCCGGTCGGCGAGGCGGATGTCATTGCTGCCGACCTCGATCTCGATGCGCCGATGCAATTCCAGATGCTCGCCGAAGACAGTGCCCTGGGTGACCACACCCTCCGCCCATAAGGTGCAGGCATCGCCATCCCAGCGTTCTCCATACCCCGTCAGACGGGCAGGAATTGTCCCGATTCTCCCGTGGATGGAATGCGACACGCTCTGCCTCGGCGCGTAAACATAATTGTCGGCCGGCGCCTCATACATGAACAGGGTGTGGTCAAGTCCGCAGGTTACCAAGAGGCCAGAGAAGGAGCGCAGCCAGCCGAGCCCACCCTCGCCTTCGTAATCATGCAGGCCGGGATGACGGAAACCCGCCGGTGAATGCCAGCCGATGCCCTGCCCGCGAAAGTCGCAATCGGCAATGTCCATAGCGCGGTCGACCAGGACTGTGAACCGTAAGCCGGTACCCGAACGAAACTCCAACATCCTGATGCCGCGTTCCACCCCGTCATCCAAGGTCATGAGCCGCACGCCGGCCGCGTGGCCTAGCGAGCCGCTCGCAGCCTCGACTTCGGCACGTGTCATCTCTTTTCCATAGAGTTTGACCATAACCTCTCCCTATCCCTGAACGTGGGCGGCCCCTACTATGTGGACTTACAAACCGTTCGCCCGGAGCTTGCCGTCGATGAAGGCCTTGGCCCTTGGCACATCCGACTC
This sequence comes from Pseudomonadota bacterium, assembly GCA_039030175.1. Lineage (GTDB taxonomy): Bacteria > Pseudomonadota > Alphaproteobacteria > DSM-16000 > Inquilinaceae > JANQGH01. The sequence continues at coordinate 1,514 of JBCCER010000048.1, read as the reverse complement.
GTCCAGATGTTCGATGATCATCGGGATGTTGGGATGCTTCTTGGCCAGCCGCTGAAAATAGAGATCGTAGTTCAGCTCACCCAGGCCCGGGGCCGGCAGCTCGATCTCGCCAACGCCCCTGAATGTTAGGCCTTCGGATGCGTCTTCATTGCCGATATCGCTGTGTTTTTCGGACTTGTCGTCGCCGGAGCGCATCACGTCCTTGGCATGGCCGATGCAAATCTTGTCGGACAACGCATCGAAGACATGGTTCAGAGTCTCATCCATCTTGTCGATGTTGTGGGCCTCGAAATAGTTGGTCGGGTCCATGAGCAGGCCCAGGCCCGGATGGTCGACCTCGGCGAACATGCGCAGGGTTTCCTCGACCGAACCCACGACATTGTTGACGTAGGTCTCAAGCAGGAAGATTGCGCCGTGGTCGTGGGCATGCCGCGCGAGATCGGTGATCACCGCGCGACAATCGTCCCACCCTTCTTCAGTCTTGTTCTTCGGGTCGTGGACCCAGTCGCTCTCCGTGTTGAACGTGCCGGTTTCTGAGATCACGTAAGGGCTGCCTAGATACTGCGCATGCGCAATGATCTCCTTCAGCAGACCATTGCGTTTGGCCCGCTCGCCAGCGTCCGGATGCACGATGTTGGTGTAGCCCGAAATGCAGCAGATCGGCAGGTTATGGTCGCGGAAGGTCTCGCGGATCTTGAAGCATTTCTCCTTTGTGATCTGCCCGAGGGACAGATCCATGTCCTTGAAGGCCATGTCGAGTTGCACGGTGTTGAAGCCGTGCCCACGTATGATCTTCGCGGTTTCGCCCAGCGAATAGGGGAAATACCCCGTAAAGATTCCGGTCTGCATCATGGCCTTTGCCCTCCCTAGCCTCCGTTTTCCAAGAAATCGCTGAAGTTCACGGTCCGTCCCTTGGCAATCGAGGCATAGGCGGCCTCGACCAGCGCCATGGTCCGGACATTGTCGGTGACGCTCAGGACGGGCGCCGAACCGGACTGCAGCGCGAATTGCAACTGTTCCATGACGCCGATGAAGGCATGTGGAAACCACATGGTTTCCCATTGGGGCGTGACCCATTTCCCCTTCGAGTGCGATGTGCTGGCATAGCTGAGGGTCGAGGCCACGCCGGTGGGCCAGCCGATGGTGCCCTTGGCAACGCCGTTCGTGCCTTCCACGCGCCAACCGATATGCTGGTCGTCCGGATAGCCCTCCTCGCGCGGGCCAGACCAGACATCTTCCAGCGATAGCGCCATCAGACCCGAGGGAAAGCGCAACGTGGTCACGACGATGCCGTCGGAGTGATCGAATGTCGTGCGCGGGTCGGTGCGCGCCAGGCTCGTGACCTCGTCGGGATCACCGAACAGGAACCTCAGCACGTCAAGGTGGTGCACGCTCATATTCGAAAGGGTCAACCGGTCATAGTCCTCAAGAAAACCCTGCCAATGCGGGATCGCATGCATATCAATCTGCGCGAACACCGGCTCGCCCAGAACGCCCTGGTCCAGCAGTTGCTT
>JBCCER010000047.1:0-27811 GCA_039030175.1 Pseudomonadota bacterium | reverse complement strand
GGCGATCTGGATCTACCCTCGGTCAGCGCTAGCGAGAATCCGGCGGATGCTGATACCTGCGACGTCGTTGTCTTTACGGTCAAGATGCAGGATGCGGACGCCGCTGCCCAGGCGATCAGGCCGATTGTTGGGCCAGACACGGTGGTCGTTCCATATCTGAATGGCGTCGAAGCCTCCGACATTTTGGTCAGGCAATTGGGTGAACGGCCGGTCGCGGGCGGCAGCGTTTACGTTTCCGCGGTGATCGACCGTCCCGGCGTCATTAGGCAGACTGGCACGATTCAGCGGTTCGTCCACGGCGAGATAGACGGCCGCTTGTCCAACCGCATGCAGGCTTGGCATGAGGCGCTCGAGAATGTCGGGATCGAGAGCATCTTGACCGAAGATATTAGGCGCGAAGTATGGCGCAAGTTCGTTGCCTTGGTGTCGTTCAGTGGCCTGACGGCTTTGACACGCAAACCGATCGGCAATGTTCGCGAGCACAAGCACGTCAACGCAATGCTGATCGCCGCCGTTAATGAAGCAGCTGCTGTGGCGCGCGCTCATGATGCCGGCCTACCGGACGATATCGTTGACCTTCATTTGGCTCTGATCGGTTCAATGCCTTGGGAAATGAAGTCGTCCATGCAGGAAGATCTAGAGCGCGGCAAGCCGCTGGAACTGCCCTGGTTGAGCGGCGCGGTAGTTCGGTTGGGTGAAGCTCACGGCATCGACACGCCGACCCACCGCTTCATTGCGACTGCGCTCGCGCTGCATCAAGATGGTCGGTAAAGTCTATATTTTTTAATGAGTTATGAGGTTTTCTAATTTATCTCTAAATTCTTGTTGAACTGGCAGACTCGGCGCCCAAATCACCGACATACAATTCGCCAAATTGAAGGTGCTGAGCCATGTCCATCCCAATCGATATCGGCATTCCGGAGGCCAATAGAAAGTCGACGTCCGAGGGGCTGTCGCGTGTTCTGGCCGATACCTACACGCTGTATCTGAAGACGCATAATTTCCATTGGAACGTCACTGGCCCGATGTTCAACACCCTGCACCTGATGTTTGAGCAGCAGTACAACGAGCTCGCGACGGCAGTGGATGAGCTGGCTGAGCGCATTCGCTCGCTCGGTTTCCCGGCGCCGGGTAGCTACGGCGAATATTCGAGGCTAAGCGAAATCGCCATCGCCGACGGCGTGCCCGAGGCTGAGGAGATGATTCGTCAACTGGTCGACGGTCACGAAACGGTTGCCCGAACCGCGCGTGAAACCTTCGCCACAGCCGAGGAAGGGGACGACGAATCCTCGGCGGACCTGCTTACCCAACGCATGCAGATCCACGAAAAAACCGCATGGATGCTGCGCAGTATGCTGGATTGACGGCAATAACCGTCTAGGCGGCCGCGATCCTTCTAAGACGCGGCCGCTTTCTTCGGCTGATCTTCAGTCGACTTTGCCATCGTAATCATGAAAACCATCTCGGCCTTGCAGGCGATCTTGCCTGTTTCTTTGATCTCGACGGTCGGTTCAACGAGCGCGCGGCTTGGCCCAACGGGACGCTGCTGAACCTTGCTCAGCTTAATCCGAGCACGAACATGTTGGCCGGCACGAACCGGCTGCACGAAACGCAGCCAATTGAGCCCGGCATTGATCGCCACATCGACATTATTCAGCTTGTAGACTTGATCGCCTAAGGCCGGGATCAACGACAGTATCAGATATCCATGGGCAATGGTCGACCCAAGCGGCGATGCGACGGCCTTTTCCTGGTCCACATGGATCCACTGATGGTCGTTCGTTACCGCGGCGAATGCATCGATCATCTTTTGATCGACACAGAGCCAGTCACTGACGCCCAGTTCCTGGCCTTCATGTTCGGCGAGTTCGTCAATTGAGTTGAAGATAAGCATCGTCGTGTCGGTTGGTGTAGCGCTTGGTAGAGGCAGAAACAAGGCGGTGACATAGCCAATCCGTACGTTCTTGAAAAGTCCCGCGCCCGATCATTTCGTCCGATTAGAAAACAACCCCGAGGCCCTGTTGAACTGACATTCACCGTTTCTTGATTTTGACGTATTGGAACGGCGAGCCCACTTTACCTCGCGATGCGCCAGGTTCTCGAAGGGACAGCACAAATGTTGATCAAACGGCCCAGGGGTTGGGAGTTGCCGGAATCTGCGGCGACGCCGGAAGATGTCTATCTCAATCGCCGCCAGTTGTTGGCAGCCGCGGGCCTTGGCGGCGCGGGTTTTGCGATCGCGGCGTCGACGCGGGCTGCCATGGCCCAGGAAGTTGACTTTGCGCCGGAAGACGATCCCACAGCAGATCTCTATCCGGTTCCGCGCAACGAGACCTTCCAGGCTGGTCGACCGTTGACCAGTTACGAAGAGGCTGCGACCTACAACAACTTCTACGAATATGGGTCCCATAAGCAGATCTGGGGCTCCGCGCAGGATCTTCAGATCCGTCCATGGACCGTCATCTTCGATGGGCTGGTCGAGGAGGAGCAGACGGTCGATATCGACACGCTGATCCGCGCGATGCCGCTGGAGGAACGGGTTTATCGCCATCGCTGCGTTGAGGCTTGGGCAATGACGGTGCCGTGGAGCGGTTTTCAGATGTCCCACCTAGTGGACTATGCACGACCGCTGTCAGGCGCGCGCTATGTGAGGATGCAGACCTTCGAGGACAGCGAGGCGCCAGGGTTCCGACAATTCTGGTATCCGTGGCCCTATACAGAGGGTCTGACAATGCAAGAGGCGCGAAACGAACTCACCTTTATGGTGACCGGCCTCTATGGTCATCCCGTGCCAAAGCAAAATGGCGCGCCGCTCCGCCTCGTGACGCCCTGGAAGTACGGCTTTAAGTCCATCAAGTCGCTGGTTCGTTTCACATTTACCGACGAACGGCCACTTGGGTTTTGGGAGGAACTGCAGCCCAGCGAGTATGGATTTTGGGCGAACGTGAACCCCGAAGTTCCTCATCCCCGCTGGAGCCAGGCAAACGAGCGTCTGTTGGGCACCGACGAAACAGTCCCGACGCAGCTTTACAACGGGTATGGTGAGTTCGTCGCGGATATGTATACGGACATGTCTCCTGCGGACGAAGCGCGTCTCTACATGTAGGCGCGCGCCGGGCTGCAGACCCTCTGGTTTTTTGGCTGGTGCGTGGTTCGACAATTTCCGTTGCGTGATGGTCGGATTGTGCTAACACCCTGCGTCCCTCCAAATTTGGGTTGATGCAGAACGATGACTGTTGCCGTAGACAAGGCCGCTGAGCGGTCGCCCGCATCCGTTACTCTGAAGCCTGGCGTTGTCACCGGCGACGACTATCTCGCCCTCGTTGGCGCGTGCAAATCCGGCGGCTACGCGCTTCCGGCGGTCAACGTTGTTGGCACGAACTCACTAAACGCGGTCATGGAGGCGGCTGCCGCCAATCAGTCGGACGTGATCGTCCAGCTTTCCAATGGCGGTGCGCAGTTCTTTGCCGGCCAAGGGATGGAGGACGGGTTGCAAGCCAAGATCCTCGGCGCCGTGTCAGCGGCGCATCACGCCCATCTTCTTGCCGAGCACTATGGGATATGCGTCATCCTGCACACCGACCACGCCCACAAATCTCTGATCCCCTGGGTCGAGGGCATGATCGATCACGGTGAGGCCTATTTCAAAGCCAACGGCAAGCCTTTGTTCTCGAGCCACATGCTCGATCTATCGGCCGAGCCGCTGGAGGAGAACCTTGCTGAAAGCGCCCAGCTGCTGAAGCGTCTGGCCCCGATGGGTATGAGCTTGGAGATTGAACTCGGCGTGACCGGCGGCGAGGAAGACGGCGTTGGCTCCGAAGAGCTGGACGACGCCGACAACGACAAGCTGTACACCCAGCCGGCGGAAGTCCTGCACGCCTACGAGATGTTGTCACCGATTGGACATCTGACTGTTGCGGCGTCATTCGGAAACGTCCACGGCGTCTATAAGCCCGGCAACGTAAAATTGCGGCCTGAAATCCTTAAGAATAGCCAGGCTCTGGTCGCCGAACGTTGCGGTCTGGGCCACAACCCGTTGGATCTGGTCTTCCATGGTGGCTCGGGATCCGAACCGGAAAAGATCGCCGAAGCAGTGTCCTACGGTGTGTTCAAAATGAACATCGATACCGACACCCAATTTGCGTTCGCCCATGCGATTGGCGACTATGTGGAAGGCAATCTATCCGCTTTCCGCCACCAAATCGATCCTGACACTCATAAGCCCTACAAGAAGCAATACGACCCGCGTAAATGGCTACGGGTCGGCGAGCAGGGCATGGTCGAGCGCTTGACGGAAGCGTTCGGTGACCTAGGTTCGAAGGGCAAATCCGTCGCCAAGCACTGAAAGTCTGTCGCTGAGAAGAAGCAAGTAGCGGCGCGATCGGCAACCCAGGCTGATCGCGCAAAAAAAACGCCGGGCAGTCAATGACGCCCGGCGAGTTGAACAGGGAGGCTTCACGTCTGGGAGACGTCGGATACCCTCAGGTACCCGTTGTTCGAACTCTCGTCCGAACGTCGTTGCTGCAATGCAGCGATCACGTGACTAAAAATAAGCATCGCATCGCATCTTACCAGAGTCATTGCCAAAAATCTCCCATGCACACCGCGCATGGCTTCTGCAACACGACAAGTCTTTGATTTTTTTATTTCTTTCTCTCGACTGTTGCTGTTTTACAACGCGCCAAATAAATCGATTGTCTCCAATTGCCGCAGAATGAATCCGGGATGTACCGGTCAATGGGCACTTTTTTGCCTAAATTTAGTGCTGATGAAGCCAAGTGATTCGTTTTTTGCGGCAGTAGTCCGTAGCAAAAAACAACGTGCCGAACAGGCGTCAGCGCGTCCTGAAAAAGTTGCGTACAGCACGAAACTTGACGATCCGGTCAAGTTTCTGTCTTGTCCGAGATCCAAGATCTAGCAGACAACGATTTTCCATGACAGCAAGCCACCGACCCCAACCGCCAAACCTATCAGTTAACGCCCAGCGGCTGTGGGATACGATCATGGAAACCGCCGAGATAGGCAAGACGGCAAAAGGCGGGATCAAACGACTTACCCTGACCGATCTCGATCGCCAAGTCCGCGACTGGTTCATTTCGGCGGCTAAGGAAGCCGGCTGCAGTGTCGTCATCGATCAGATGGGCAACATTTTTGCGACGCGACCGGGCCGGAACAACGAGCTTCCAGCCGTCGCCTGCGGGTCACATCTCGACACCCAACCTACAGGAGGCAAGTTCGACGGTATCCTTGGCGTCTTGGCCGGACTGGAGTTGATCCGAACGCTCAATGATGTCGGTTACGATACCGAGGCCCCGGTCATGGTCGTCAACTGGACCAACGAGGAAGGGTCCCGGTTTGCTCCAGCCATGGTCTCGTCCGGCGTATATGCCGGGGCTTTCGATTTGGACTACGCCTATGATCGCACCGATCGCGACGGCGTTCGGCTCGGCGATGCCTTGGCCGAAATCGGCTACCGGGGCGAGTTGCCCGTAGGCAATCAGCCGATCGGCAGCTTCTTCGAACTTCACATCGAACAGGGGCCGATCCTTGAGGCCGAGAGCAAAGCAATTGGCGTGGTAACCGGGGCGCAGGGCACGCGCTGGTATGACGTGTCGATTACGGGAAGGGAAAGCCACGCCGGAACGACGCCGATGGATATGCGGTTCGACGCGTTGGCGGCCGCCGCTGAACTGACACTGACTGTCGAACGCATTGCAAAGGAGCAGTCGCCGCCAGGGGTTGGCACTATCGGGGAGGTCGTTATCACGGAGCCTTCGCGTAACGTCGTACCTGGCAAGGTGGCGATCACGATTGACATGCGCCATCCGCAGGCGGGTGCTCTGGCCGCGATGGATCAAGCAATGCGGGATGCTGCGTCGAAGATTGCCTCCAACCGCTCGCTAGGGGTAGAGGTCGAGGAGATTTGGTACTCTCCGCCGCTGGAGTTCGATCCCGACTGCGTAGCCCTGGTACGAGCGGCTGCGGAGCGGCAGGGCGGGGGACACCGTGAGATCGTTTCCGGTGCCGGCCATGATGCGTGCTATCTCTCGCGGGTGGTTCCCACGGCCATGGTCTTTGTGCCGTGCAAGGACGGTATCAGCCACAACGAAATCGAACATGCCGAGTTCGATGATTGTGCCGCTGGAGCCAATGTTCTGATGCAGGCGATGCTGGCCCGCGCCAATGCATCGGTGGACGAGTAGCGAGGCCGGGAAGAGGTGCGCCGATGACGATCACTATGCCGGCGATGGACCGTCAGCATGAAGCCGGCGATGGCACCGACGTCGTGGCCGCAGCCGGTCTGGGCGTGACCTTTCAGACGCCGGACGGCCCCGTTGTCGCACTTGAAGACATTAATCTGACGATCGGGCGGGGGGAGTTTATTTCGCTGATCGGTCCCTCTGGCTGCGGCAAAACCACGCTGATGCGAGTCGTTGCGGATCTGGTGTCGCCAACCGCCGGTTCGATCACTGTCAACGGCGTAAGCCCAGATCAGGCGCGGCTTGACCGCTCGTACGGCTATGTATTCCAGGCGCCGGCTCTTTACCCCTGGCGCAATGTGCTGCGCAACGTGCAATTGCCGCTCGAGGTGATGGGCTTGCCCGGCGATCAGCGGGCTCAGCGCGCAAAGGCGGCACTTGAGACCGTTGGCCTTGCTGGTTTTGAGCGCAAGTTTCCGTGGCAGCTTTCCGGCGGAATGCAGCAGCGCGTTTCCATCGCCAGGGCGATGAGTTTTGAGCCCAATCTGCTGCTGATGGACGAGCCGTTCGGCGCACTGGACGAGATTACCAGGGACAATCTCAACGTCCACCTTCTCGACCTTTGGGCGCGGACCCAGCCGACCGTCATCTTCGTCACTCACTCGATCCCAGAGGCCGTCTTTCTGTCTTCTCGTATCGTCGTGATGTCTCCCCGCCCTGGGAGGGTATTGAGGGTAATCGACAGCGACCTGCCGCAAGATCGAGATCTCGATATCCGCGAGACAACGCGCTTTCTCGAGATTGCGCATGAGGTGCGCATGGCTCTGCGAGAGGGCCATTCATACGATGACTAATGGGCATCGCCGATGACGGCCGTAGATGTCTCGACCGGCGCCAAACCGAAGCCTGTTCGCAAGGCTCGCTCTGGCCGAACGCTGCCCATGCTAGCCGTTCTCGCAGTGCTAATGGTGGTCTGGTATATCGGCGCCATCATCCTCAATTCCGATCGCGCTGAACGACAGCTTAATCGCGGTGGCGACGATTGGGGCATTGTTGATCTGATCGTGGAAGATTTAACCATGGATCGGCCGGTACTTCCGGCGCCCCATCAGGTCGCGGTTGAGCTGTGGAACAGCCTTATCGGTCAACCGATCGACAGCCCGCGCAGCCTCGTCTTCCACGCCTCGGTGACGATGACATCCACCTTAGTGGGTTTTGTCCTTGGAACGGTCCTCGGCATGCTGCTGGCGATCGGTATTGTCCACGTGCGGACTCTAGACCGGTCGCTCATGCCTTGGGTCATTGCCTCGCAGACGATTCCGATCCTGGCCATTGCGCCGATGATTGTGGTGGTTTTGGGCAATATCGGCTTCACCGGCGTGGGCCCCAAATCGGTGATCTCGGCCTATCTGTGCTTCTTCCCGGTTACAATCGGCATGGTTAAGGGCTTGCGTTCGCCCGACCCGATGCAGCTTGACCTGATGCGGACCTATTCGGCGACGACCGGCCAGACCCTTGCCAAGCTGCGCTGGCCGGCATCGATCCCGTTCCTGTTCCCGAGCTTAAGGATCGGCATATCGCTCGCCCTCGTTGGGGCAATTGTCGGCGAACTGCCGACGGGCGCTCAGGCGGGCATAGGCGCTAGGCTGTTGCTGGGCAGCTATTACGGGCAGATGACCGCACTGTGGGCGGCACTTCTCGTTGCTGCCTTCTTGGCGATCGCCAGCATTACCGTGGTTGGACTGGTCGAGCGGTTGGTGGTCAGGACAAGGGGCGGCCACGCATGATGTCGCGGCCGATCCCAGATCGCTATCTGGTTCCTGTGCTTGTGGTCATCGTGGGGGTTGCCGCCTTGCTGCCGCTTGGGCGCATGGACGCGATCAGTGCGGGACTGCTGGCCAACGCCGGTGCCTACGATTTGCAGGCGATTGGACAGCTTTTGTTGGCAGTCGGCGTGATCGGATTGGGGATATCGCTAAAGCAGCTGCCTGGCACCAGCGGTGTTTTGATGGCGGTCGGCGGGATCCTGTTGGGCTGGATCTTGCTACAGCGTGTTTGGTCCGGCCTTCATTTTACCGGCGCGATCGGCCTGTGGCTGCTGCTTGCCGTGATCGTGGTCGATCTCTGGCTGGCCATGTCCAAACTGGCCGCGCGGTCGCATGTCGTGGCTCGCCTTATCGTGCCGCTGCTGTTCGGCGGCGTCCTGATCTATTTGTGGGAGGTGCTGGCCGTCGGATTCGATGTGCCGCAGGTGCTCTTGCCGTCCCCGAGCGAGATCGCGCGAGTTGTTGGCGCCAACACCGATATCCTCTGGATCGACTTCCACCAGACATTCATCAAGGCGGTCATCCCAGGGTATTTCATGGGGTGTGCCATCGGTTTCTTGGTGGCCGTGGCCATCGACAGATCGGATTTTTTGCAGCGCGGCTTGCTGCCCATTGGCGGCGCGATCAGCGCTATGCCCATCGTTGGCATCGCACCCATCATGGTCATGTGGTTCGGCTTTGACTGGCATTCCAAGGCCGCCGTGGTCGTGATCATGACCTTCTTCCCGATGATGGTGAACACGCTGGCCGGCTTGCAATACGCCGGTGCAATGGAGCGCGAATTGATGCGCTCATACGCCGCGACCTATCGGCAAGAGCTGATCAAGCTGCGCTTGCCCGGTGCCTTGCCCTTCGTGTTCAATGCGTTAAAGCTGAACTCCACGCTTGCCCTGATCGGGGCGATCGTGGCCGAATTCTTCGGCACTCCCATTCAAGGCATGGGGTTTCGGATTTCTACGGAGGTCGCGAGCATGGATATCGACATGGTTTGGGCGACGATCGTGGTCGCCGCCGCAGCCGGGTCGATCAGCTACGGTTTGCTGGCTTTGCTGGAACGTGCCGTGACGTTCTGGCACCCATCCATGCGGGGGGCCGGCTAGAGGTCACGGAAGTCACAAGGATTTCAACCAACCAACAACAGGTGAGGCAAAAATGAATCTCAAACTCGCAACTCTGGGGGCCACCGCCGCCATTCTGGCGCTCAGCACCTCCGCCCAGGCGCAAGACGAATTTACGGTTCAGTTGAAGTGGGTCACCCAGTCCCAATTCGCCGGCTATTTCGTCGCCGACGCGCTCGGCTTTTATGACGATGTCGGTCTCGACGTCACGGTGAACCCAGGCGGCCCGGACATCGCGCCGCCGCAGGTGATTGCCGCTGGCGGCGCTGATGTGGTCGTCGAATGGATGCCGGCGGCACTCGCGGCCCGCGAACGAGGCGTGGATTTGGTCAATGTCGCCCAGATTTTCGACCGCTCGGGCATGATGCTGACCTGCTCGGCCGAGTCCGGCATTACCGAGCCGGAACATTTCGAGGGCAAGACGCTCGGCGTTTGGTTTGCCGGTAACGAATATCCGTTTCTGTCGTGGATGAGCCGTCTTGACCATACGTTCGAGGGCTCGGACGCTGAGGTAACGGTGTTGAGGCAGGGCTTCAACGTTGATCCGCTGCTTGATGGCCAGGCCGACTGCATTTCCACAATGATCTATAACGAGTATTGGCAGGTCGTGGATGCCGGGGTGCCTGAGGATGAACTCGTCGTATTCTTCTACGAAGATCAGGGGGTTGCGACTCTTGAGGACGGCCTCTACACGCTCTCTGAAAACCTGGAGGATCCTGAGTTCGTCGATCGGCTGGCTCGGTTCATCGCGGCCACCATTCGGGGTTGGGAGTACGCCATTGAGCACCCGGACGAGGCCGCTCAACTCGTCGTGGACGCCGACCCGGCCGGTGTTGCCGATTTTGATGTGCAATTGCGCCAAATGGAAAATATCGCGACCCTGATCCAGGGTGATGAGATCGGCCGGCTGAGCCCCGAGGCGTTTGAACGCACCGTCGAGGTGTTGCTCAGCGGCGAAAGCGACCCGGTCATCAACGAACACCCCGGTGAAGCTGCCTGGACCCATCAAGCTTGGGAGGCGTCGCAAGAACACTAAGCGTGTCAGGGGTCTGTCACGTTTTCGAGAAGGCGGCGCCCATCGGCGCCGCCTTTTTGGATGCGGGTGGTTGTTGAGCAAGGGATAACGATCAGGCGATGGGTGAGACCGATCCGTTTGAACAATTGGATGCCGAGCTTATAGCGTGGCGCCAGGCCAACACGACAGCCACGTTCTGGTGGCGGGACGACGATGCCGGCGAGACCTCACCGGGCTTGGCGCAGCTGCTTGATCTCGCCGACCGTCGCGGCGTGATATGCGCGCTCGCGACCGTGCCTGCCTGGTTGACCGATGATCTCGCGGGGCTGGTTCGCGTTAACCCAGCGGTCGAAGTCATCCAGCATGGTTACGCTCACATCAACCACGCCCCACGCGGCCAAGGGCTCGGCGCTTGGGAACTTGGATTGCACCGATCTTTGAACACAGTCATGAGCGAATTGCGGGAAGGCCGCGACATCCTACGCGATCGGATGGATAATCGCTTTTTGCCCGTTGTCGCCGCGCCGTGGAACCGCATTGACCCGGCACTGTTCAGCCCGATGGTTGAGGCTGGCTTCGTCGGTGTTTCGGCGGCCGATGCTCGAACCAAGCCCTACCAGGTGCCCGGCCTATTGGAAGTAAACGGCCATTGCGACCCGATCAAATGGAGGGGCGGTGCGCGTTTCAAAGGGGCGGAAAAAACAGTCCGTGACATGGTTGAGCATCTCGTCGCACGACGCACCGGCGCCGCCGATAGAGGGGAGCCCACCGGCCTCTTGACCCATCACAGGGACACGGACGACGCCTGTTGGCAGTTTCTTGATGACCTCATTGGCCAGATCAAATGCCATCCCGCTGCGCGCTGGCTAGCCCCGTCGGAGATTTGGACATGACGCCGCAACTTCGCCCCGCGCGTCCGGATGAAACGGGCAAGATCATCGATTTCCTACACACCTTCATGAAGTCATCCTGGAAGCGCAAACGGTGGGAGCGTGTGTTCGACCAGCGCTGGGTTCGACCCGAGCGCGGTCCGCCGGACCTAGGCCATGTGGTGGCCGAAGGCGATAAAATTTTGGGCTATTGTGGCCTCGTCAATGCTGACCGGCGGATCGACGGTCGGTGGGAGCGGACTGGGTCTGTCGGCAGCCTCTATCTGCACAAGAGCTTGCGTGGTCAGGGGCTTGGCAAGGCCCTGATGGTCAATGCCTGTGCCAGTCCAGGCGTTACCATCACTGTTATTGGCACCGGCGATGGCAGCAGGCCGCTCATGGGACCGGCCGGCTGCAAGTTGCTCGACCGCGACCGTTTCATCTGGCGCCGACAAGGCGTTGCCCCGCCAAAAGGCGTTCGCGTTATGACCGATCTGGCGGAAATCGGCCCGTTGCTCGACGATGACCAGAGCCAGATGCTGACCGACCATGATGGCTTGGGCGTGGTCCCCGTGATGCTGGACAGCCCGGACGGGCGCTGCCTTGCTGTATTCTGGGTACAGATAAAGGGAGAGGACGTCACCTATTGGGATGCCGTTCACGTCGCTAACGGGTCAGTATTCGCTGCCTATGGACAGGCCTTGGCCGATGCGCTGCTGCCTAACGATGCAGCCTCGATACTGACTGCTGACCGTCGCTACCTGCCGGTCGACGCAAAGGGCGAAGTTGAAGTCTTTGGCGACAACTACTGGTACAAATCAGCGACACTCGATCGCACGCAGGTCGACCTGATGTACAACGAAATCTTGCTGTTGAAGCTGAAGCTTTCTTGAGCGACGCCATGGGAGCGTTGCTCGCCTCGGGTACGGGGCATCGGGGTCGAAATCCGCTTGCTGAGGCGTCGGCCCGTCCGATACCGTAGAGGCAAGTGCAAACCAACGGTTCGGTCGAGGAAGGCGCTCAATAGGGCGGCTCAGGGCCGACACACTCGCAACAGGGAGCATCCTTTTCATGTCGACGGTTATCAAAGGCGGCACGGTTGTTACCGCGGATCACAGTTACACGGCCGACGTTCTTATCGAAGGCGGGGTGATTGCCAGAATTAGCGAGGATCTGGGCGGCGACAAGGTGCTGGATGCGAGCGGCTGTTACATCATGCCCGGCGGCATCGATCCGCATACGCACATGGAAATGCCCTTCATGGGCACCTATTCGGCCGATGATTTCGAGAGCGGAACGCGGGCGGCCTTGAGCGGCGGCACCACCATGGTCGTGGACTTCTGCCTGCCGGTGCCGGGGCAGTCGCTGCTGGAAGCGCTGTCGATGTGGGACAACAAGTCCAGCAAGGCGAGCTGCGACTATTCTTTCCACATGGCGATCACGTGGTGGGGCGAGCAGGTTTTCGACGAAATGGCGACGGTGGTCGACAAGGGCATCAATACCTTCAAGCATTTCATGGCCTACAAGGGCGCCCTGATGGTCGACGATGACGAAATGTTCGCCTCGTTCCAACGATGTGCGGCACTTGGCGCCATGCCGCTGGTCCATGCCGAAAATGGCGACGTGGTTGCCGCCCTGCAGGCAAAGCTGCTGGCGGAGGGCAATGATGGCCCAGAGGCGCATGGCTATTCTAGGCCGCCGGAAGTTGAAGGGGAGGCGGCAAACAGGGCGATCATGATCGCCGACACCGCCGGCGTGCCGCTTTATATCGTCCATGTCTCCTGCGAGCAGGCCCATGAAGCAATCCGTCGCGCGCGCCAGAAGGGCATGCGGGTGTTCGGCGAACCGCTGGTCCAGCACCTGGTCTTGGATGAAAGCGAATACATGCACAAGGACTGGGATCACGCGGCGCGGCGCGTAATGTCGCCGCCGTTTCGGTCTGTCCATCATCAAGACGGACTTTGGGCCGGCCTTGCGGCGGGCAGCCTGCAGGTTGTGGCGACGGACCATTGCTCCTTCACCTCGGAACAGAAGCGAATGGGTGTGGGCGATTTCACCAAAATCCCCAACGGTACCGGCGGGTTGGAGGATCGAATGCCCGTTCTATGGACACGCGGCGTCAATACTGGCCGGATAACCATGAACGAGTTCGTCGCGGTAACCTCGACCAACATCGCCAAGATCTTGAATATGTATCCGCGCAAGGGCGCGATCGTCGAAGGCGCTGACGCGGACATCGTGGTCTGGGACCCGAACCGAAGGAAGACGATCAGCGCCGACACGCAGCAATCGGTAATCGACTACAACGTCTTTGAAGGTATCGAGGTTACAGGCCTGCCGCGCTTCACCTTGACCCGAGGCGTGGTCGCGGTCGAGGAAGATAAAGTCGACGCCCGCATGGGGCATGGCGAGTTCGTGCAGCGAGAGCACTACCCAGAGGTCCATCGAGCGTTGTCGAAATGGAAGGACATCACCGCACCTCGCGCCGTGATCCGCGATCCTAATGCGATGCCGGCCGGCGTTTGAATTGGCGAACGCCGTTAGGCGGCGCTTTGGGAGTATTGCCGACGAGGAACTGGTTTTGTTTCCTCGTGCATTTCGTCCAACCTGAGTTGATCCCGTCCGACCAAAGTTTCGCTGCGGGCTGAAGCGGAGATGAAGCGAACTAGGCTCGCCATGCCGACTTCGCTGGCAAATGGCGCGGACAGTGCTAGCCTGCGCGGCCCATGATTTCCTTTACACCTTTTCCGGAGGGCGGTCGCTCCGCCCGGGCAACATCATGACGCTCGATCAAGGTCTGCTGATCGCGGTCCTCTTGGCGGCGATGGTTCTTTTTGTCTGGGGGCGCTGGCGATATGACCTCGTCGCCATTGCGACGCTGACGGCATGCGCCCTTCTGGGGTTGGTGGCGATGGACGACGCCTTCACGGGTTTCGGCCATCCGGCGGTGATTTTGGTTGCCGTCGTTTTGGCGATCACACGCGCCTTTGTTCATTCAGGCTTGATCGACCGGCTAGCCTCGCTGCTCAGCCGTATCGGCGAAGGTCAAATGACCCAGATGGTTGCCTTGACTAGCCTGGCGGCGGTCCTGTCCATGTTCATGAACAATGTCGGTGCCTTGGCCTTGATCATGCCGGTTGCGGTTCAGGCTGCCAGAGCAGGCGGTTACTCGCCGGGCCGGCTTCTGATGCCAGTCGCTTTTGGGTCCATCCTAGGCGGTATGGTGACGCTGATCGGCACCCCGCCTAACATCATCGTTGCCGGGTTCAGACCGGAGATCGAAGGCGAGGCCTATGGCATGTTCAGCTACGCGCCGGTCGGCCTTGTCGTTGTTGCCGCCGGCCTCGCCTTTATCTTCTTGATCGGCTGGCGGCTTCTGCCTCGCGATCGCAAACCCACCAGCGGCGTCGACCTCTTCGAGATCGGTGATTACGTAACGGAAATGAGGGTTCTGCCGGAGAGTCCGGCCATCGGCCTTACATTGGCGCAATTCGAGGCTGAATTGGAATCGGCCCCGCACGCGCTTGGCATCGTCCGCGATGGTCGCGTTGGCGTGTCCAGAGCGCAACTGGATAGCATCCGCGTTGACGACATCCTCCTCCTGCAGGTCGATCCCCACGATTTGCCTGAAATAGCCAAGGAAACGGGCCTGGAACTGGTCGGCGATCCGGCAGAACTCGCCGATCAGCTTAAGGGTGACGATCAGACGCTCGTCGAAGCTGTGATCGCGCCAGGATCGCGCATGATCGGCAGCACCTCCGGCCGGTTGATGCTGCGCCGTCGGTTTGGTGTCAATCTGATTGCTGTCGCGAGAGAGGGGACTCCCATAAGGCGACGCTTGAGAGAGGTGGAACTGCGCGCGGGCGACGTCCTGCTCTTGCAAACCGATTCAGATACGGTCTCGGACAATCTCCGTCTCATGGGCTGCCTGCCTCTCGCCGAGCGCGACCTCAGACTGTCTAACAAGCTTAGTTTTCTTCCGGTCGTGTTTTTCGGGGCTGGCATTGTGGCCGCCGCAAGCGGAATCGTCAGCGCACCGTTGGCCCTGTTGACGGCTCTTGTGGCGATCGTAGTGACCGGCCAATTACCGTTGCGTGACGTTTATGACGCCATCGACTGGCCGGTCGTAATCCTGCTTGGCGCAATGATCCCGGTCGGCGAGGCGCTTACGGAAACCGGCGCGGCCGACCTAATCGCAGACGAGATCGCCCTTCTGGTGGGCTCGATGCCCGTCTGGTTTGCGATTGGTGTCGTTATGGTCGTGACAATGACCCTGTCGGATGTGATGAACAAC
This sequence comes from Pseudomonadota bacterium, assembly GCA_039030175.1. Lineage (GTDB taxonomy): Bacteria > Pseudomonadota > Alphaproteobacteria > DSM-16000 > Inquilinaceae > JANQGH01. The sequence goes on along the minus strand of JBCCER010000047.1, from coordinate 12,489 downwards.
GCCGCGACAGCGGTCGTCATGGCGCCGATCTCAATCGGTATTGCAGAAGAGCTTGCCGTCGACCCCGATGGTTTTTTGATGGCAGTCGCGGTCGGTGCCTCCTGCGCGTTTTTGACCCCTATAGGCCATCAAAACAACACACTGATCATGGGGCCGGGCGGCTATCGCTTTGGCGATTTTTGGCGCATGGGTTTGCCGCTGGAAATCATCGTGGTTCTGGTTGCCGTGCCGATGATCATGCTGGTTTGGCTTCCGGGATCGATGTAGACCGCAAACCAAGTGAGTCAGTTAGAGGATCGTCGATGAAACCCGCCAACTCAGTGCTTTCCGGCCTGGGCACCACTGTTTTCGAGGTCATGTCGCGCCTGGCCATGCAGCACAAGGCGGTCAATCTAGGGCAGGGATTTCCCGATGGGCGCGGCCCGGAGGATGTCGTGCAAAAGGCCGCCGAAGCGGTTGTTTACGGGTGGAACCAGTACCCGCCAATGCTCGGCCTGCCGGAATTGCGCCAAGCGGTTGCCGATCACGACCGACGCTTTTACGGCATTGAGGCCGATTGGCAGACCGAGGTGATGGTGACAACCGGGGCGACCGAGGCGCTAGCCGCCTGCCTTCTAGGGCTCATTGAACCGGGTGACGAAATCGTGCTGTTCCAGCCGATGTACGACGCCTATGCGCCCATGGTTCGGCGGGCTGGCGGGGTGCCGCGCTATGTTACGCTGACGCCTCCGGACTGGCGCCTCAGCGAGAAACAGCTGGCTGAGGCCTTTTCGCCGCGAACGAAAGCGGTTTTGCTGAACAATCCATTGAACCCGGCGGCCAAGCTGTTCAGCGATGAGGAACTCTCGCTAGTGGCTGATTTGGTGTTGAAGAATGATGCGATTGCCATTTGCGACGAAGTCTATGAGCACATCGTCTTTGATGGGGCAATACACACGCCATTGATGACCTTGCCGGGCATGCGCGATCGATGCCTAAAGATCGGGTCGGCCGGCAAGACATTCTCGCTGACGGGTTGGAAGGTGGGCTACATCACAGCGGCGCCGGCGCTTCTTGGCGCGGTCGCTAAGGCCCATCAGTTTCTAGTCTTCACCACAGCCCCGAACCTGCAATCGGCGGTGGCTTACGGTTTGTCAAAAGAGGCGCCTTACTTCGACGCGCTGTCTGCCGAAATGCAAGCCAAGCGCGACAGGCTTGCCAGCGGGTTGGTGTCCATCGGCCTAAATGTGCTCCCCTGTGCGGGTACCTATTTCGTCAATATCGACCTAACCGGGACCGAGTTTGCCGGACAGGATGAAGCATTTTGCCGACACATCACCGAGACGGCTGGCGTCGCGGCCATTCCGGCGAGCGCCTTTTACGATGTCGATCCGGTAAGCGACGTCGTTCGGTTTTGCTTCTCAAAACAGGATTCGGTGCTCGACGAAGCTATTGCCCGCTTGAATGCCCATCTTTAGGGCGATCTTCTTCCCCCTCGAGCGCGACCTCAGCGTCAGCTTCCTCGACGGTTTCGGCTGCCCTTGATGGATCAGGCGGCGGCAGTTGCTTTGGCGGCGGTGGGATAGCCTGGGGCGGCTTGCGTACGCGGGCTAGGTAGTAGAGACCTGTGACCGCCTGAACGGTCTTCTCTCCTGCGACCCGAACCGCGCGGCCGGTGGTCTGCACGGCCTGGATCTCGTCGCTATAAACCTCTCCAAGAGTTTTGCGGATATTTGAAACACCTTTTGCAGCGATGGTGTGAAACCGGCGTGCCGACACGGTCCAAATCGGGCTGATCAGAAGGCTCAACGCGATCACAGCGATCGCCAGGCGATAGCCATCGCGATCCAAGACGGAAACCGAGAGGCCAACGCCCAGCAGGACGAACGAAAATTCTCCCAGTTGGCCCATCGCAACACCAGCGGGAAAAGCACGCTCCCACGGTTCACGCAGTAGGCGCAGGATCGCGACGTTTAGGACCGTCTTCGTCACGACGACCAAAACCAGGAGGATCAGGACAGTCCACAGATGCGTCCAGATGTAGTTGAGATCCAGCAACAGACCGATCGAGAGGAAAAAGACCACGAGCAGGACAGACTGGATGGGCTGTGTTGCCCTTATCATCGGCTTGCGATCGGTCGAGTTTGCGATCACTAGGCCGGCGACGAACGCACCATAGGCCGGCGTCAGGCCAGCAAGGCCCGCCAAGGTCGCAGCCGCCATGCAAATCGCGAGAGCGGCCAAAGGAACCAGATCGACCTGTCGGCGAACCCAGTTTCGGATCGGCAGCGTGATCTTGCCGCGTTTGCCGAGCAGCCAGATCAGTAGGCCCAGGACGGCGACCGCGACGACGATGCGGATGATAACCTCGTAGCCGAAGCCGGCCCCGGGTCGAAACGATTCGACGATCAGGATCATTGGCACGAAGGCTAGATCTTGGGCCAGCAAAACCGCGACCGTCACCCGTCCCGTCGGACTGCGCAACTCATCAATATCTTCGAGGATCTTGATGGCGACGGCGGTACTGCTCAGCGCGACGACAAAGCCGATCAGAACCGACTGCCCAACCGACCACCCGAACACCTCGCCCATGCCAAACCCGATGCCGAGGGCGATCAGCAACTGCAGCGCCATAGCGCTGACGGCTGTCAACAGCACTGCCGAAAGCGCACGCAGGCTCAGTTCCATCCCAATCAGGAACAAGAGCAACAAAACGCCAAGCTCGGCCAGGATCTGGACATTGTCGGAATTGCGCACGATCGCAAGGCCGGTGGGGCCAAGCACGACGCCTGCAAGGATGTATCCGACAATTGCCGGCTGGCGCAGGCGGGTCAGCAGCAGACCGCACAACACTGCGACACCGAAGACAAGCGCAATGGCCGTCAGATCATCGAGATGGTTGTCCATGCCGATGGAAGATTAGCAACTTTTGCGAGACAAAATAGGGCCTATTGGCCCGCAGCAAGAAGGGTTTCGTCCCCGTCTTCCTCTCGTGTCTGCATGGCCCAAAGCTTGGCGTAGAGGCCGCCCCGCGCGATCAGTTCGCCATGCTTGCCTTTTTCTACGACCCGGCCTTCGCTTAGCACATAGATCAGATCGGCACGCACGATCGTTGACAGTCGGTGGGCAATGGCAATGGTCGTGCGGCCCCGCATCAACTCTTCCAGGGCCGCCTGTATCTGGCGCTCAGATTCCGTGTCGAGAGCCGACGTTGCTTCGTCGAGCAGTAAGATCGGCGCGTTCTTCAGCATGGCGCGCGCGATTGACAAACGCTGACGCTGCCCGCCCGAGAGCCGCACCCCATGCTCGCCGACAACCGTTTCGTATCCGTCCGGCAGGCTCTGGATGAAATCGTCTGCTGCTGCCGCTTTTGCCGCCGCTTGGATCTCCTCCTGGGAGGCATCGGGTCGGCTGTAGGCGATGTTGCTTGCGACGGTGTCGTCAAACAGGGTGATTTCCTGGCTGACCAGCGCCAGATTGTCGCGAGTCGATTCGACGGTCGCGTCGCGAATGTCGACGCCATCGATCAGAACCCGGCCGTTGGTTGTGTCGTAAAACCGCGGGATCAGATTCAAGATCGTCGATTTACCGGCACCGGACGGTCCGACCAATGCCACCGTGGTGCCCGCCTCTACCTCGATATCGACGCCGAGCAGCGCAGGAATGTTCTCGCCATAACTGAACCAGACATTCTCAAAGCGAATGGCGCCTCGGACGCGTGGCAGAACTCGTCCATCTGGCGGGTCTTTGATCGATGGATCGCGATCCAAAGTTTCGAAAACCCGCTCAGCACCAGAAAACCCTTGCTGCAGGATCGCATTCAGCCCGGTCAGGCGCTTTAGTGGCTCGTAAGCCAGCAACAATGCCGTGATGAACGCAAACAGTGTGCCCGGTTGGCGGAGATCGTTTATGACCTGATACCCGCCATAGAAGACTACGCCGGCGATCGCAAAGCCCGCGAGCGTCTCCATGATTGGATGCGAGATCGACTGAACCATACCGGTACGGCGTCTGATCTCAGCAATCTCCCAGATCAGCTTCGAGGCGCGTTGGGTTTCCCTCTCTTCGGCATTGTTGGCCTTTACGTGGCGGATGCCTTGAAAAACTTGAGACAGTTGACTGGTAAGCTCGCCGGCCTGGTCCTGCGATATCCGCGTTAGCCGGCGTATGTGTCGGCCGATGGCGATGATCGGATAAATGGCAATCGGAAAGGCAATCCCGCCGAACAGGAACAGTTCCCAGTCGAGGTAAATCATGACCGCGATCAGTCCGATCAAGGTCATGAGATCCTTGCCGAATGCGGTCACCGCCCCGGAAACAGCGGCAAACATCAAGCTGACATCGTAGGTCATGTGCGAAATCAGCCGGCCGGACGCCGTATCGTGAAAACGCGCGAGATCCGACCGCATCAACTTCTGAAAGACCTGGACCTGCATGGTGGCCGTGATTCGCCGCCCAATATCGTTCATCAGGTAGGCTTGGCTGAACGCCGAGACGCCTTTCACGAAGAAAATGGCCAGGATTGCCAGGCTAATCGGCAACAGCAAATCGGCGCGCCGTGCTGCAAAGATGTCATTGATCATCGGCTCCATCAGGTAGGCCGATGCCGCCGTCGTCCCAGCCACCAAGAGCATGAACATCAACGCCGCCGCAAAGCGCCAACGCAGCGGCCACATATACTCGACCAGCAGACGGCGCATCAGCCGCGCTGAATCGGTCTTGGTCACGGTTTTGATAAGGGAAGACGCCAACTCAATCCTCAAAACAGCAGTCGTGCATCCTGGTTGCGGCCGCGCCCCCCGAAGCGTTCCACTCTCCCTTGTGGTGAGCCCTGTCTACACCAATACTGTTGGGAAAGATACGGGGGCCGGCCATCACGCGTGCGTCAGCGGCTCGACGAACGGAGGTAAAGGTATATGGCATCGCAGGACGGCGCTGCAACGACCTATCCATGGGAGGCGACCTACCCGGACGGTATCGATTGGCGTGCGCCGATCGAACGCTACCCGCTTCATCAGTTGATCGAGGATGCCGCCGAACAGTTCGGTGACCGAGTTTGTGCCGATTTCATGGACAAGACCTGGACCTATGGCCAGATCGCCGATCAGGTCGACCGGTTTGCCGCCGGCCTGCAATCGATCGGCATCGTAAAGGGCAGCCGTGTCGGCCTGTTTCTTCCCAACAGTCCCTACTACACTATCGCCTATTTCGCCGTTCTGAAATGCGGCGCGACTGTCGTCAACTTCAACCCGCTTTATGCCGAGCGCGAAGTGAGGCATCAGATCGAGGATTCGGGCACGGAGATCATGGTGACCCTCGATCTGAAAGTGCTGCACGACAAGCTGCTGCCCGTGCTCGGGACCACCGCGCTGAAGCGCTTGATCATCTGCCCAATGGCCAAGCTGCTGCCTTGGCCGAAGAGTTGGCTGTTTCCTGTTCTCAAGCGTAGCGACCTCGCGTCGATCCCGAGCGACGACCGACATCTGCGCTACGATGCGTTGACGGCGAGAGGCAACGAGCCGACGCCGGTCGAAGTCGGTCTCGATGACCTTGCAGTGCTTCAATACACCGGTGGGACAACGGGCGTGCCTAAGGGCGCCATGCTTAGCCACGGCAACCTATCGGCAAATGTAAGCCAATGCGCCCTCTGGTTCATCGGTGCCAAGCCGGGCAAAGAGGTCATGCTCGGCGTGCTGCCATTCTTCCATGTCTTTGCGATGACCGTGGTGATGAATATCGCCATCCGGATGGGCGCAGCCATCATCATGCTGCCACGATTTGAGTTGCACGCCCTGATCCGCGCCATCGACAGGAAGAAGCCGACCCTATTCCCAGCCGTCCCAACAATTTATACGGCGATCAACAACAGCCACGGCCTCGACAAGGTTGATCTTTCCAGTCTCGCTATGTGCTTTTCAGGCGGGGCGCCGTTGCCGGTGGAGGTCAAGCAACGGTTTGAGGAGCTAACGGGCTGTTCTCTGGTCGAGGGCTATGGCCTTTCTGAGACGTCCCCAGTCACCAACGGCAATCCGCTGTTTGGGCACAACAAACCGGGCTCGATCGGTCCGCCGCTGCCCGGTACTGTGATCGAAATCATCAGTCTCGACGACCGCAAGACCCCGATGCCGCAGGGGGAGCGGGGTGAGGTGTGTATCTCGGGGCCACAAGTCATGTCGGGCTACTGGAACAATCCGGACGAAACGGCGCACGCCATGGTCGATGGAAGGTTCCATACGGGTGACGTCGGCTATCTCGACAAGGATGGCTACGTCTTCATCGTTGATCGGATTAAGGACCTCATCGTCTGTGGCGGATTCAACGTCTATCCACGCAATGTCGAAGAGGCGATCTACGAGCACGATGCGGTGCAGGAGTGCATCGTCGCCGGCATTCCCGACGAGTATCGCGGCCAGACGGTAAAGGCCTATCTCAAGCTGAAGGAAGGCGCGAGCTTATCCCATGATGAGCTGATTGCCTTCCTCGAGGATAAGCTGTCGCCCATCGAAACCCCCAAACATGTGGAGTTTCGAGACGAGCCGCTGCCCAAAACACTGATTGGCAAGCTCGATCGCAAGGCGGTGTTAGAGCAGGAGCGGCTAAAGAAGGCCGGATAGCATCAAGGGCAGCGATAGGCATCCAACTCTCGCCCTGTTTCCAGCCAACGCAGTCGCAGCGTATTGCCGGCGAAAGACAGGATCTCCGCCTCCATATGAAGACCGGTTTGCAGCGGCTTGTCCTGGCCCGGGTCGAATTCATCAACTGTAAAGCGCAAGGTCGAGCCTTCTAGCTGCCAGGTTCCGCTGTAAGGCACGTCAAGCCAGGCGGTGCCGTCTTCATAAAGCCCCATGCCGAAATCGGACGCGCAAAGTGGCGTATCGAATTGCCAGACACCGACAATCGTATCTGCGGTCAGGATCGTATCCTCGGCGGGTGAGGCGACGGGGATTATGCAGGCCATGGCGACCAGCGCCGTCATCGTTTTTCTCATGGCTCGATTGTCCCTAACTTGGACCAATGCACAGTCTGTCCGCATCCACCCTGACGTCAAAGCATCACCAATTCATACCATATTCTTCGTTTAAGGACCTTGAGAGGTTATAGAAGCACTCTACATTACGTTTACGTAAACGTCAGATTGTAAGCTTCGTGATATGCTGATGCAGAATCTAGGTGAGGTCGGCCCAAACCCGCCGCTTCACCACACCTATTCAATTGGCGATCTGGCGCGGGAGTTGGAACTTACGCCGCGAACCATTCGCCACTACGAGGACGAAGGGCTTTTGAAGCCCGAGCGCAGGGGGCAGGCCAGAATCTATAGCCGCCGCGACCGGGCGCGTCTCATGCTCATCTGTCGTGGCAAGCGGTTAGGGTTCACGCTGGCCGATATCCGGAAGTTTCTGGAACTCTATGAGGTTGACGGCAATCAGGTTGAGCAGATGCGCTATTGCTTGACTGCCGCGCGCGACCGCATCACCGTTTTGGAACATCAACGGCGGGATATCGACCAGACCCTGGACGAACTGAACGAGATCGTCGCGTCGATGAAATCCCATTTGACCGACAAAGCCGCCACCGCCACCTAGATACGGACCTACCGCCCGCCAGTTGAGGAGCGCCGCCCCATGAACACGAATGTTGTTATCGCCGGTTACGCCCGGTCGCCCTTTCATTTCGCCAAAAAGGGGGCGCTGACCAAGGTTCGGCCGGACGATCTGGTCGCCAACACCGTCAAGGGGCTGGTGGAGCGCAGCGGCGTTGATCCCAGTGACATCGAGGATCTGATCTTGGGCTGCGCTTTTCCAGAGGGAGAGCAGGGATTGAACATGGCACGCCTCGTCGTCATGCTCGCCGGCCTGCCGCGCAGCGTCGCCGGCACCACGGTGAATCGATTCTGTGGCTCGTCCATGCAGTCGATTCACATGGCGGCTGGAGCTATCCAGCTTGGCGCGGGCGATGTGTTCGTATGCGCTGGCGTGGAAAGCATGACCCGCGTACCGATGATGGGCTTCAATCCGTTGCCCAATCCTGCACTGGCCGACGCGGAGCCCGGCGCCTACATGGCCATGGGCACTACAGCCGAGAATTTGGCCCGCAAGTATCAGATCACCCGCCAGGCCCAGGAAGAGTTCGCGGTCGAAAGCCATCGCAAGGCGGCGGCTGCCCAACAGGCCGGGAAACTCGACGACGAAATCGTGCCGATCAAAACCGGGGGCGAATCCGTCGACAAGGATGGCTGTATCAGGCCGGACACATCGGTCGATGCGCTAGCCGAATTGAGGCCAGCCTTCGATGAAGAGGGGACGGTCACAGCCGGCACCTCCTCGCCGCTGACAGATGGCGCGTCGGCCACACTGGTGGCCTCCGAGGAATATGCTAAGGCCAATGGGCTGACCATTCTGGCGCGTCTCAAATCCGTCGCCGTCGCCGGCTGTGACCCGACTATCATGGGTATTGGCCCTGTCGGCGCGACGCGCAAGGCCCTAAAGCGCGCAGGCGTCGAGCTCTCCGACATCGATATCATTGAATCGAACGAGGCGTTTGCTGTCCAATCGATGTCGGTCGCGCAGGAACTCGGCATGGATCTCTCGAAAGCCAATCTGGATGGCGGCGCCATCGCACTCGGTCATCCGTTGGGCGCCACAGGCGCCCGGATCACTGGCAAAGCTGCCGCGCTGCTCCAGCGCGAAGGCAAGGAACTAGCACTCTCGACCCAATGCATCGGCGGCGGCCAGGGCATCGCGACCGTTCTCGAAGCCGCTTGATCGTCCGGTCCTAGGAGCTTTCTCGATGGAGATCAAAAAGGCCGCCGTGATCGGCGCTGGCGTGATGGGCAGCGGCATCGCGGCCCATATCGCCAATGCGGGCGTTCCCGTAACGCTGCTGGATATCGCGCCCGAGGGCGCTGACGATCGGGATGCGATCGCAAAGGGTGCGCTCACACGCATGGCCAAGGCCGACCCGGCACCGTTCATGAGCCGGGCCGCACAGAAGCTGGTGACGCCAGGCAATATCGAAGACCATCTCGAAACGCTTGGCGAATGCGATTGGATCGTCGAGGCGGTCATCGAAAACCCGAAGATCAAACATGAGCTCTATGGTCGGCTTGAGCCGATCGTGAAGCCCGAGGCGGTGGTTTCATCCAATACCTCGACGATCCCCCTTTCGATCCTGACCGAGGGTCGTTCGGACGCCTTCAGATCGTCTTTTATGGTGACCCACTTCTTCAATCCGCCGCGCTATATGCGCCTGCTGGAGATCGTGTCGGGGCCTTCCACGGATCAGGCAAAGTTGGACGCCATTCACCGGTTTGCCGATATGCGGCTCGGCAAGGGTGTAGTGATGGCCAAAGACACGCCTGGGTTTGTCGCCAACCGCATCGGCACGTTTTGGATTCAGGCCGGTCTCAACGAGGCGTTCGACCTTGGCCTCTCGGTTGAAGAGGCTGACGCCATCGCCAGCCGGCCCATGGGCGTTCCCAAGACAGGTATTTTCGGCCTAATGGATTTGGTCGGCATCGACTTGATGCCTCACATTGCCAAATCTCTGTTGGCGACTTTGCCCGAGAACGATGCCTATCGAGACATCTTCCGGGTGGAGCCATTCATCGAGACGATGATTTCCGACGGCTATATCGGCCGTAAGGGCAAAGGCGGGTTTTACCGGCTGAACCTCGAGGCAGGTGGTCGGGTCAAGGAGTCCATCAATCTCAAGACAGGTGAGTGGTCAAAGTCTGAGAAGATCAAGGTCGACGCGGCCGAAGCCGGACGCCAGGGCCTACGCGCGGTGGTCGACCACGACAGCAGGCCCGGCGAATATGCCTGGCGCATGTTGTCACAGACTCTGAGCTATGCCGCCTTCCTGGTTCCGGAAATCGCCGACAGCATCGTCGATGTCGATGACGCCATGAAGCTGGGCTATGCCTGGAAGTACGGACCGTTCGAGCTCATCGATCAGCTAGGCGTCGACTATTTCGCTGACCGGCTGCAGCAGCAAGGCCGGCCTGTTCCAGACCTGCTAGAAAAAGCACGTGGGCGTAGCTTCTACCGCGTCGAAGATGGCGCGCTTCAGTATCTCGGTGTTGAAGGAGACTACGCGGATGTTGTCCGCCCGGACGGCGTACTGCTGCTGGCCGACATCAAGCGCCAATCGGAGCCGCTGTTGAAGAACGGCTCGGCGGCTCTATGGGATATCGGCGGTGGGGTCACTTGCTTCGAATTCACCGCCAAGATGAACACGCTGGACGATCAAGTGATGGAGTTGCTTGCCCGCGCTCTTGACCTAACCGGACGGTCTCACAAGGCCATGGTCGTCTACAACGAAGGCACCAACTTTTCGGTAGGGGCCAATCTGGGCCTGGCGATGTTCGCTGCCAATATCGCGATGTGGGGCCAGGTCGAAGCGCTCGTTAAGGGCGGGCAGGACACTTACAAGGCACTGAAATACGCCCCCTTCCCAGTGGTATCGGCGCCGTCCGGCATGGCGCTGGGCGGCGGCTGCGAGATCATGCTGCATTCCGATGCGGTCCAAGCCCATGCCGAGACGTACTGCGGCCTGGTCGAGGTCGGCGTCGGCGTCATTCCCGCCTGGGGTGGCAGCAAGGAGATGCTGCTGCGCGCGATCGCCAACAAGCGCCGGCCTGGTGGGCCGATGCCTCCGGTCGCTCAAGTGTTTGAAACCATCGGCACGGCCAAGGTCGCAAGGTCCGCCCAGCAAGCCAAGGAACTCATGTACCTCAAGCCCGATGACGGCGTGACCATGAACCGCGACCGTCTCCTGGCTGACGCCAAAGCGCGGGCGCTAGCCTTGGTAGAGGCCGAGTACCAGCCGCCGGCGCCGCCCGACGAGATCATGCTGCCCGGTCCGTCTGCGCGTGCCGGTCTGAACATGGTCGTGAGCGATTTGGCAGCACAGGGCAAAGCCACGCCGCACGACATCGTCGTATCGGATGCTTTGGCGACCGTCTTGTCTGGCGGGGATCATGACGTGACGGAACCGCTGGCTGAGGACGAACTCTTAACTCTCGAGCGCGAGGCCTTCATGAGCCTGGTCAAGACATCGGGCACGCTGGATCGGATCGAGCACATGCTCGAAACCGGCAAACCTTTGCGCAATTAGGATTGGCATCATGCCGCAATTCAACGCCCCGGTGGATGATATCCGCTTTTTGCTGCACGAGGTGCTGGATGCCCAGCAGCTCACAGACTTGCCTGGCTATGAGGAAGCAACGCCAGACCTCATCGATGCGATCCTGGACGAGGCTGCGAGGCTAAGCGAGAACGAGCTGTTTCCGCTGAACCAGTCCGGCGATCAGGAAGGCTGCCACTTCGAAAATGGCGTCGTACGCACGCCGACCGGCTTCAAGGGAGCCTACGATACCTTCGTTGCTGGCGGTTGGACGGGCCTCGCTGGCAATCCGGCTTATGGCGGGCAAGGGCTGCCGAAGCTGCTGGAGTTCGTCATGACCGAGATGTTCTCGGCGGCGAACCTGTCCTTCTCGATTTATCCGGGCCTCAGCCACGGCGCCTACAACGCGCTGGAAAAGTTCGGCACCGGAACCCAGAAATCGATCTATCTGCCCAGGCTGATCGATGGCTCTTGGTCTGGCACCATGTGCCTGACGGAGCCTCATTGCGGCACCGATCTGGGCTTGATCCGCACGCGGGCGGTTCCAGGCGAGATCAACGAAGCGACGGGTGAGCAGGCCTACAAGATCTCTGGCACCAAGATCTTCATCTCGGCTGGCGAGCATGACCTGACGGAGAACATAATCCATCTTGTGTTAGCCAAGCTGCCGGACGCGCCGGAAGGCGTGCGCGGTATCAGCCTGTTCGTAGTGCCCAAATTTGAGCCGAAACAGGAAAACGGCGCTTGGCTGGCAGGCCCGCGCAACGGCATCGCCTGCGGCTCGATCGAACACAAGATGGGCATCAAGGGCTCGTCCACCTGTGTGATGAACTTGGATGAGGCGACTGGCTCTCTAGTCGGCGAACCGCATAAGGGCATGCGGGCAATGTTCATCATGATGAACGCCGCTCGCCTCGCCGTTGGTCTTCAGGGATTGGGCGTCGCCGAAATCAGCTATCAGAACGCCCTAGCTTACGCCAAGGACCGGCTGCAGGGCAGGGCGCTGTCTGGTGCCAAGAGCCCGGACAGGCCGGCCGACCCAATCATCGTCCACCCGGACGTGCGCAAGAACCTGTTGACCATGAAGGCCTTCACCGAGGGCGCGCGCGCGTTGGCGTTCTGGATTGGCCTTTCGATTGATCACCAGGTGAACAATCCGGATCCGAAGGCTCAGCGGGAGGCCGACGACCTGGTCCAATTGATGACGCCGATCATCAAGGCCAACCTGACCGACATGGGCTATGAGTCCGCCAATCTCGGTATGCAGATTCTTGGCGGCCATGGTTACATCCAGGAGTGGGGGCTGGAGCAATATGTCCGCGATGCCCGTATCACCCAGATTTACGAGGGCGCCAACGGTATCCAGGCCCTTGACCTGGTGGGCCG
>JBCCER010000046.1:0-27973 GCA_039030175.1 Pseudomonadota bacterium | reverse complement strand
GGTGCCTGGGGCCACCATCACGGAGAATTGAATGCCATCCTGCTGCCGCCGATTTTGCGGTTCAACCGTGCGCTGATCCCCGACAAATTCGCGCGCATGAATGCGGCGATCGGTCTGTCCCCCGACGCCGAATTGGCCGACTGGGTCGAAAATCTAGTCGAAACCCTTGGCTTACCTCGCCGTTTGGCCGATCTCGGCCTGACTGTTGGACAAGTGGATGAGGCGGCCGAAAGAGCGGTTAGCGAGCACCTCAACCGGACCAATCCGCGGCCCTTGAACGCCGACGAGTTTCGAACTCTCTTGCATAGCGTGCTGATCTAAATCGGCTTTTCAAACGAAAGCGTGACTGAGCGCCGTCGGTCCAGCCCTTATCATGCCAAGTTTGTGACGGTACGATGACGGTGTGAGCTTAAGTCAATAAGTTCTTCGAATCAGAGAGAAACCGAGCATGCGCGTTGCATGGGGTTCACGACTGAAGGCCGGTTTGCCGCAGCCGGTCGAACTGCAGGTCAATACCGCCATGGTGCTGGCGTCGGCCGGCATCGTCTTGGCGCTGGTCGGGATGCAGCTCGATAGAATGGCGGGATCCGACCTGATCACGTGGTCGTCGCTGGCCCTCTATGGCGTCATCGCGGTCGTGATGTGGTCTGCGATCGGTCGCTTCCACCCCTACCCGATGTTCGGTTTGCCCAACGTATTGACGCTATCGCGCACTGTGATCGTCTGCGCGATGGCGGGCGTGCTGGTTGCCGGTTTGGTTGCGCCTTGGGCGTGGCCGATGGTGGTCGTTGCGTCGATCGCACTGATCTTGGACGGTTTTGATGGCTGGGCGGCTCGTCGGTTTGCCATCAGCTCTCGCTTCGGTGCGCGTTTCGATATGGAGATCGATGCGCTGTGCCTTCTGGTTCTGTCTGTCATGGTGTTTGACCTCGGCAAGGTCGGACCGATCGTCTTGCTAATCGGTTTGGCGCGCTATGGCTTCGTTGTGGCAGGTTGGCTTTGGCCAGCTCTGGAGCGGCCGCTGCCGCCAAGCGCGCGGAGAAAGACGGTTTGTGTGGTGCAAGGCATCGTTTTGACCGTGTGCCTAGCGCCGATCATCCCAACATGGCTTGCGACACCTGCAGTGCTGGCCGCGTTAGCGCTGCTGGTTTACTCCTTCACCGTCGACACTATCTGGTTGGTGGCCAATCGACGGTTGAAGGAGTTGGACACGTGACGCTAACCCATTTCGTACGCGCCCTTGCTCTATCACTAGCTTTTGCCTCGGTATCAGTTGCTGCCAAGGCCGAGCCGCGTGAATACCGTGTCGATCCGGAGCACTTTCACATCGTCTTCTCCGCCGATCATCTGGGCTTTGGCGATGTCATCGGCATGTTTTTGTCCGGCCAGGCGAGTTTCGTTTACGACGAAGAGACCAATCGACTGATCAGTGCCTCAGCGACCATCGACGCGGACAGCGTCTTCACCAATGTTGACGCAAGGGACCGGCATTTGCGCAGCGGCGATTTTCTCGATGCCGGCAACCATCCGGCCATCCAGTTCGTCGCCCGGAGTGCGACTGCCCTGGGTGAAAATAGAGGCCGGGTCACCGGTGACCTCACCATTCGCGGGGTGACCCGATCAATACCGCTGGATGTCGAATTGACCGGCGCGGGGGACTACCCGTTTCCGACCACGGGTCCTGAGCCGAACAACGTTCTTGGCGTCAGGTTAACCACCAGCTTCCTGCGCAGCGATTTCGGCATGAGCTATGCCGTGGAGAATGGCTGGGTCGGTGACGAGGTGGATGTGATCATCGCGTTCGAGGCCATCCGCCAATAGCAGAGAAGGGCAGTGGGGGTCGTGCCATCGCCAATCGGTATCTCCAGTCTTCTTGGATTGGCGCGTTCGCTGGCGATTTATCGGCTGCTCCCGGGCCGTACACACCGTTTTGCACGCCTATATGGGCCGTGGATCACGCCCGGAGATCTTTGCTTTGATATCGGGGCCCATGTGGGCAATCGCAGCCTGGCGATGGCTCGACTCGGCGCCAGGGTTATCGCGGTCGAACCGCAGCCGCTCTTCGCTACCTATCTGCGGCGGGCAACACAACGCGATGACTCGATTCAGGTGCTCGAAACCGCGCTCGGCGCCGAACCAGGCGAAACGGTTCTCCATGTCAGCGAGCGGACTCCGACGGTCACGACTACGGACGAAAGTTGGAAGGAAGCGGTCGGCGCCAGTGAGGGGTTTTCCAAGGTTTCCTGGGATCGTCAAATCCGCGTAGGGCAGACCACCCTCGACGCTCTGATCGCTGAACACGGCCGACCCAAGCTGTGCAAGATCGACGTTGAGGGCGCCGAGGCAACGATCTTGGCCGGCCTCAGCGAGCCGATCCCCTATATCTCGTTCGAATACATTCCGGCCGCCCGATCGGTCGCCCTGGAATGTATTGACCGTCTCGAAATTCTCGGTCGTTACGTCTATCAGGCGACGATTGCCGAAAGAACCGATTTTGTCGATCCCGGCGATTGGTCCCCGGACGAGGCGCGCGCCTGGATCGAAAGCCTGCCGTTCGAGGACGGGGCCGGCGACCTTCACGCAAGGCTGATTGCCGATGATGACGGATGAGGCCTGGCAAGCCCTTCTTGCCCGCGCCGAGCAGCGACGCTCCGGCATGGCATCCGGCTCGACCCTGGAACTGGCCGATTGGCACGGTCTTTACGCGGACTTTGCCAGCCGTCCCATGATCTTCGGTCATCTGGGCCAAAGCATTGACGGCCGCATCGCCACGACCACGGGTGACAGCTACTACGTGACCGGCGAAGACAACCTCGTTCACCTGCACAGGATGCGCGCACTCGCCGACGCAGTCATTGTCGGCATTGGCACCGTTGTGCAGGACAATCCCAAACTGACCGTCCGCCGGGTCGAGGGGCCGAACTCGGTTCGAGTGCTGCTTGATCCCGAAGGGATCGCCAGCCAGTCATCGAACATTTTCAGCGACGGCGCGGCGGAAACTCTTTGGCTAACGCGAAAGACACTGCCGCCATACGAGGGAGCGGACGGGTTCGCCCGCGCGGCTGTTGAGGCACTCAAGGCGCGCGGGCTGGCCAGCCTGTTCGTAGAAGGGGGCGGGCGCACCGTCAGCCGATTTCTCGCTGCCGGACTCTTGGACCGGCTTCAGATCACGGTCGCCCCGGTAATCGTCGGCGCCGGGCGGCAAGGTTTGTCGTGGCCCGCCGTGGCACGGATGTCCGATGCTCTAAGGCCGCCCTGTCGAACGGTCGCCATGGGCAAGGACGTTCTGTTCGAGTTCGACCTTCCCAGACCGCCGCACGAAAATGGCGCCGGGCAGACTGCCGGCTAGGACCACCAGCCCATAAAGCGTTGCGATGGCAATGCCATCGGCTGCCGACATGCCCGCCAACGGCCAGAGAGCAGCGGCCGCCATCTCGCGCAGACCCCAACCGGCGATCGATACCGGCAGTAACATGGCCATCAAGACAGCCGGCACCACCGTGATGACGGTAATGATCGGAATGTCCGTCCCCAGCGCCTTCCCGCAGCACCAATAGGTGATCAGATAGCTCGCGACGATCAGGCTGGACATGCCGAGCTGCGCTGGCAAAACGCGAGGCGAAAGCAAGGCTGCCTTAGCGTCCGCCACAAAGCGGCCGACGGCCGTCTCGCCACCCTTGGATCTGAGCCTATGTACGACTCGGCCAATGGCGATGACGAGGATGGTCACGCCGCCGAGAATCCCAATTGCGGGTACAAGCCACGATGGCGGCGCGGTCCCTATCGCGGCTGGCCAAGTCGCAATGCCCGCCGCCATGACGATAAGCAAGACAACCTGCCCGGCGGCTCGTTCAAAGAAAACGGCTCTGGCAATGCGCCCCCAAGGTACGCCATGTTCCGGTGTTCTGCGGACGTGTCTCCAAGCCCGCAGCACATCGCCTGTGACACCGCCGGGAACGACCTGATTGACGAAGGTTGAAACATAATATTCGGCAATCGAGTCCTTGGCCCCAAGCTGGGCGCCAAGACGGGCGGCGGTAAAACGCCACCGCTGGGCCGAAATGATAATTTGCGGGACCGAGAGCGCAACGGCAAGGATGACCCATTCGGTCTTTACGTGGGCGAAGCGTGCCAAGGTCTCCGCCCCGCCGATCACCACCCAGGCGAAGACCAGCAGACCGATGCTGATAATCAAGCGGACGGTTATCGAAAGTTTAGTACCGATCATCAGCGCGGCCCGGACGGCATGGCTAACACATCTGTATGTCCGACCAACAGCGAGGATCGGGCACCTTCAATCACTTCGAGCCGCCTTTGCCGCCAATCGGCGATGCGAACTGCGTCGCTGGGCTGGATTTGCTGAACAGCGGCCGCGATATCGGTTGCCAGCACTTGCTGGATTTCCCCGTCCGCCGGTTTGAAATGCCAGTCACTCGGTCCCGTTTCGACGAGCCAGTTGGCATGCCGAAAAAGGTCAGCGGCGCGATCGGCACTTGTCGGCCCCAAGGCCGCGCCGAACCCCTTGTCGGTCCGCTGGTGGAGATTGAATTGATCGGCAATCCAGGCATCGTCCTCATCCGCCGGCGTCCAGATCATCCGTCCGCTGTAGGACAGACAGGCATAGAGCGCCGCATTGGCCGCCAGGCAACGCTCGTAGAGCTGGGTTAGCCAATGCTCGGACACCAAATCCAGCAGTGCCGATGCCGTGACGAGATCAACGTCGTCCCAAGGCAATTCGTCCAAGTCTAGGACCAGATCGGTGACCTTCGTTTCGGCCGTGACGGCCAGACCGGGCGGTTCGGCCCGGGACAACAATCCTTCATCGTGATCGGCCAGCAGCCAGTGCTGCGGCGGCCTGAGATGCGGTGCGAGGTGCCGCATCATCGACCCCGTGCCGGCGCCCAGATCGAGAACGGAAAGATAAGGCCGAAAGGTTGTTGCCAGATCGAGACGCTCAATAAGATCGCGATTGCGGCTTTGTGCATCGTAGTGCTCGCGCAAGGTCAGCCAGTCGACGCTAAAGCTCATCGCCCAACCTTCTCCAGAATCGCTTCAAAACGCTTACCCTGTTCGTCCCACGTGGGCAAAGACTGCCTGGCGATCGCCGCTCCGGCGGCGAGACGTCTGCGTATAGAAGAATCCGCGATTACTTTGCGGAGTGCGGCGGCCAGAGCGCCGGCGTCGCCCGGTGGGACCAGCAATCCGGCGTCGGCGGGTACGGTATCGACGAGGGCGCCAGCGCTTGACGCTACGATGGGCAGCCCTCGTGCCAGCGCCTCCGCGACGGCCATGCCATAGCCTTCGTGAAAGGACGGCATCACAAGGGTGTCGGCATTGGCATAAGCGGCGGCCAATTCAGCCTCGTCGCACTCACCATGGAGCGCGATCCGGCTTTCGAGGCCGTCCTCTTTGATCGAACGACGAACTTCGTCGGCGTATCCCGGATCGCGCTCCAAACTGCCCCAGCAATCCAGCGTCCAGTCGAGATCGGTTAGCTGCGACAGCGCGTGGACAAGCACTGCGTGTCCCTTTCTCGGTGTCAGTGTGGCTACTGAAAGCAGGCGGCATGGCCCGTCCTTGGCGGGAACTGCCAGGGGCGCCGAGTCGGTGCCGGGTTCGACAACGTCAATTTTGGCGCTTGGCACGCTGTAGTCGGCGAGACCGTGGGCGGTTGTCTGACTCGTCGTGATTACATGGTGCACCGAGTTTAGCGCCCGAGTCTCGCTGGCGATCAGGTCCCTGCGACGGTCGTCTGTCAGCCCGGTCTCCAGTGCCAACGGGTGGTGAACCAATCCAACGAACCGCAAACGTTGCGCTTCGCGGGCGGCTTCGTCTGCGAGGACACCCAGGGCCAATCCGTCAACGACGGTGATCGTTCCATTGGGCTGGCGCGAGAGAAGATCTGCGGCGTGCCTGCGGTCGCCCTGCGACGGCGCTGGGAAGCTGGTTGCTAGCTCGACAACCGTCACCGGTAATCTCATGGTCGCCATGATGCGCCGGTTATAAATGAACCCGCCCGTGCGTGTGTCCACCGGTCCGGGCTGAACCCAGGCGACAGGTCTCTTCATTCGCGGTTCCTAGAGCGCCCCATCGTAGGACGCCCAAGCGATATGGCTTTCGTGCAGTGTCACTTTGATCGACTCAATGGCGTCCGCCGGCGCGCCGAGCGTGCCCGACCGCGCACGGTCGGCCATTCGGTTGTGAAGATAGCGCGACAGATACTCCGTGGTGGTGTTCTGCCCCGCCATTGACGGATCCTCGTCCAGATTCTTGTAGTTCAATGCGGTCAGTTCGCTCTTCAGTGCTTCCGACGCCCGGCCGATATCGACCACGATGTTGGCCTCATCCAGTTCGGCGCGGCGGAATTCGACATCCACGACAAAGGTCGCGCCGTGCAGCGCTTGAGCAGGTCCGAAAACCGCACCCTTGAAGCTGTGGGCGATCATGAAGTGATCGCGAACGCAAACGCTATACATCGGAGCATCCCCTAGCTGCGACTGTCTTTGGCGAACGTCGCCCGCCGTGAGATTTGGTTTCTAAAGGCATTTCTCCGTCAATCAACAGAAGCCTTGTTGGCCTGAGCCTTCGTCAGGAATCGTAGTTGATCAAATGGCATAGGGGGCGCTCGGCGCCATCGGCAAGCCCTTCGAACGTCTGTGGTAGGTCTTCAAACTGGCTTTCATGCGTTATCAGCCTGTCAAAGATCGGGTCCGCCAAAAGATCCAATGCCTTGACAAGCCGGCGGCCGTGCGACCAGCGGGCGCGCCGCCCATCAGCCACATGGCCGACTTGTGAGGATTTCAACGTTAGTCTTTTGGAATGAAACGCCTCGCCGAGTGGCACGTTAGCTGTTCTAGAGCCGAACCAGCTCATCTCCAAGATAGTTGCCTCAAATCCCGCGAGACCGAGCGATGTGACCAGGCCTGCCGGGTTCCCGCTGGTGTGAATGACAAGGTCCGCGTCGCCAACTGCGTCTGCCGGCATGGCGAAGTGCGCGCCGAGCGACGCGGCAATTTCTTCCCTAGACGGGTCGATATCGACCAGGGTGACTTCGACGCCCGGGATACGGCTTGCCAACGCAGCGACCAAACACCCGACCAACCCGGCGCCGACCACGACGCAGTGATCGCCGACGCCGATGCCAGAGTCCCACAGCCCATTGATGGCGGTCTCCATATTAGCTGCGAGAACCGCAAGGCGCGGTGGCACATCGGCAGGGACGTCGATCGCCGCGTGGCTAGGCACAACGTATCGGTCTTGATGTGGGTGCAGGCAAAAGACGGTCGAGCCCAAACGGTCTTCGGGCCCGTCGACAATCGTGCCGACGGAGATATAGCCGTACTTCAGCGGTCCAGGAAACGTGCCATGTTGAAACGGCGCTCGCATCGTATCGTATTCACTTGGCGGGACCTGCCCTGAAAAGACGAGCATTTCGGTGCCGCGGCTGATCGCGCTGTAACGTGTTTGGATCAGCACCTCGGACGCGGCTGGCGCCTTAATGGCCTCAGATCGAATCTCTCCGCGACCGGGTTCGGCAACCCAGTAGGCGCGAGCGGTGATCTTTACTGCTGATTGCATCGCAACCCGATCTAAATCATTGGCCCGACATGACGCGGCTAGACCGCATCTTCGCCCCTTTTTGTCGTCAAGACAAAGTGACCGTCATACAGCCATGTGTCGCGATTATCCTGTGTGCCAGCGGCCGCATTGCCAGGTATCCTGTGTCTTGTCGAATCGTTGCTGAACGGAAGATCCATGGTAACCCGCCTTCTTTTCGTGCTGTGTATCCTGATGTCGACGACATTGGCCACTGCCCAACTCAGCAAACAGGCCATGGGACAGGAGTTTGCCCAGTGGCTGGCCGGTGTGCGTCAGGAGGCAATTGCTCAGGGTATTTCCGCCGCCGCCATCGATCCAGTGTTGTCCCAGGTGCGCTACGACCCATCAATCGTCGAGCGCGACCAAAGCCAGCCGGAGTTCGTCAGCACCTTTTGGACTTACATCGGGCGCGCAGTAAGCCAAGAACGTGTCCTGCGCGGACGTGAAGCGCTTCAGCAATATGCTGGCGTGCTGAGCCAGATCGAACAGCGTTACGGCGTCCCGCGACACTACATCGTCGCCTTTTGGGCTGTCGAGAGCAATTTTGGCGAATACCAGGGCAGTTTCCCTGTCATCCAATCCATCGCTACTCGCGCCTATGAGCGGCGAGCGCGGGGCGGATTTCGAGCCCAGCTGATCGATGCACTGCGCATGGTGGCCAATGGCGTGCCGTCAAGCCGGATGACCGGGTCTTGGGCGGGTGCGATGGGTCAGCCGCAATTCATGCCGTCCGCCTTCCTTACCTTTGCGGTCGATTTCGATGGCAACGGGTTTCCAAACATTTGGGATAGCGAGCCGGACGTGTTTGCCTCGATCGCCAATTATCTGGCAGGCAGCGGGTGGCAAAGGGACCAGCTTTGGGGGCGCGAGGTCGTTTTGCCCTCGAACTTTGACTGGCAGCTGACAGGCCGGGACACCGAACTGTCCCTTGCCCAATGGCAGCAACTAGGGGTGCGGCGCGTCGGCGGTTCGGATCTTCCGGTGGGAGACATTGCCGCTTCGGTCGTCCTTCCGGCGGGCCACCAAGGGCCGGCGTTTTTGGTTTATGACAATTTCGACGCCATTCTCGCCTATAACCGGGCGGAATTTTATGCGTTGACGATCGGACATCTGGCCGATCGGTTGGCGGGGCGTCCTGGTCTGTCGCGGACGGCGCCGGCCAATGATCGGGCGCTCCGGTACGACGAGATTCGCGAGATTCAGCAGCGTCTCAACAGCCTCGGCTTTGATGCCGGACCCGTCGATGGCATACCGGGCGGCCAGACGGCGAGGGCGGTGCGAGCCTTTCAGGGCCGTATCGGTGTGCCGGCGGACGGTTTTATATCGCCCTCACTGTTGGATGCGCTGCGGCGCGCCTCTTGAGGTTGAGTCACATTGTGTGAGGGTCGCGCGACTATATCGCTGTACATAGGACCCAAAATCCGTCCATACTCATTCAGCCGCGGGGATCGCGGTTCGGACTGGGGGTAGGGGACCACTTTCCTGGTACTATGGAGTTGGGCTGGGTTCGGTAATCTTTGTAGGTCTTCAGAAGCTCCGCTTAAGGCGCAGGGCGGCTACCACTGTGGTACGCGGCCTCTTTGTTTTGGCACGGTCCGTCGTAGTCATAGGATGAGTGGATCGATCACCAATGTCAGAGTACGTGTCGGCTGAAGAAACCCGTCATGGGTTGGAAGCCGTGGTCAAATGGTACAATCCAACCAAGGGCTTCGGCTTCGTTCAGTTAAGCGATGGATCGCCGGACGCCTTTCTTCATGCCTCGGTTCTGGAACGTGGGGGACATGCGGCCCCAGACCCGGGCGCAACCTTGGTGTGCGATGTTGCCCCCGGTCGCCGCGGTCTGCAGGTCACCGAGATAGCATCGATTGCCGCAGCGCCTCCCGGCAGCGGCGAGTCCAGACCGTTCAGCCGTCCGGATTCGTACAATGAACCGATTACCCAGACGGTCGAAGGGACGGTGAAATTCTTCAACAATGAAAAGGGCTTCGGCTTCATCCAGCCAGATGATGGCGGGCGCGATATTTTCGTCTCTGGCCGGGTGCTGACCCAGCTTGGAATCAGCTATCTGGAGCCTGAGCAGCGCGTGCGTGTTGGCATTCGCATGGGCCAAAAGGGTCCGCTGGCCGCCACAGTAGAGATGCTGTGATCGCTTGAATCCCTAGTGTTTCGTGCTGACACGGCCGGTCGGATGCCATGATCTGACCGGCCGTGTTGCGTTTCTGCCACATGGTTAGCCTTTGAACTAGTTAACATATTTTTGACGTTGGCGCCCTTGCCACATGCCGTTGGCCATGGCACATCAGTTAATAATAGTGATAGTATCTGGGTAGCTTTTACCCAAATAGTTCGGCCCTCCGGCGGGCCCACTCACAAGGGATCAGGCGAGGAGCGAAGCCATGGCAGCGCTAGGCAAACTAGGTGGAATGGCGGTTTCTGGACTGGCAATCGCCGTGAGCGGGCTGGCGTTCGCTCAAGCCGACCCGAATGGGGCCGGCGCCCAATCTGCCACCAGCGGACCGGCAACTTCCGGAATAGAGGCGGAGGCCGCTGCCGACCCGATCGTCTTGGCCATCCAGGAGGCGCTGGATACCCCTGGCCAACTTGTGATCAGCGACGTACGCGTGCGATTGGATGATCTATCGGATATCTATCAGGCCGACGCTCATGCGCCGCTATGGGTTGGATTGCCCGATGCTGACGAGCGGATAGACGATGTGTTGGCACTGTTCCAGGCTGCCGATCTGGAAGGGTTGGACCCGCGCCACTATTTCGTTCCGGAGTTGAACGGACTGCGGGCTGACGACGGGGTCGAAGCCCAAGCGGCCTTCGATATACTGCTGACCCACGCGGTGTTGCGCTACGGATCGGATATTCACACCGGGCGTGTGGCTCCTTCGTCCCTGTCTCGAGACTTTGATTTCGACCGCCGCTCGATCGATCCCGCGATTGTCGCGATCCAAGCTGCCACTGCGGCCGATACGAGCGACTATCTGCTGTCACTGGCCCCGTCCCATCAGGACTATGACGGTCTGCGTGACGCGCTCGTGTTGGCCCGCGAATGGGTCGACCAGGGCGGTTGGCCGACCGTCCCTGACACGCCGACCTTGCGGCCAGGCGAGCGCAGCTCGGTCGTTCCGGCCTTGCGTGCTCGATTAGAGGCGACGGGTGAATACGTCGCGGAACAACCGGTGGCGGAGGCTGATCGTGAGGGGTCAGAAGCCGTGCTGACACTCGCGGCCAGCGGTGCAAGCGAGGCGGTCGCGGTGACTCCGACGGCAGGGATCGACGAGACCCTATTCGACGACGCCCTTGCCATGGCGGTAGAGCGCTTCCAAGAGGCAAATGGGCTCGCCGTTGACGGTGTGGTTGGACCCAGGACGTTGGCCGCGATGAACGTTACCGCGGATCAACGGGTCGACCAGATCGTTGCGACCATGGAGCGTTGGCGCTGGCTGCCTGCCGATCTGGGCGATCGCTACATCATGGTCAACGTGCCGGACTACACACTGGACGTTGTCGACCAAGGTCTTTTGGTCCGCTCGATGGACGTGATCGTCGGACGGCGCGACCGCCAAACGCCGTTGTTCAGCAGCGCGCTGACCTATATGGAGTTCAACCCGACCTGGACTGTGCCGACCAGCATCGCCATCAATGACTTCCTACCGCGCCTGATCGAGGATCCAAGCTATCTTCGATCCCAGAACATCCGCGCCTATAGCGGCTGGCACAACGGTGCCCAGGAAATCCTGTCCGAGCATGTCGATTGGTCGCGGGTCGGTACGGGCATTCGTCACTACATGCTGCGTCAGGCGCCGGGGCCTGGCAATTCGCTCGGCCGGGTCAAGTTCATGATGGCCAACAATTTCAGTGTCTATCTGCATGACACCCCGTCGCGGTCCCTGTTCGGCCGTGCGCATCGCAGCTTTTCATCGGGCTGTGTACGCGTACAGGACCCGATGTGGCTGGCAGACTATCTGCTACATGATCTCGACAGTTGGTCCGCCGGGCGGCGGGAGTCGATATTGGCTACCGGGCGTACAACGCGGGTGAACATGCCGGCCGCCATGCCGCTTCATCTGGTCTATCATACAGCGTGGCTGGACCGTGACGGCAACCCCGTCTTCCGCGAGGACATTTATGGCGTCGACCGGATGGTTACGAACGCTCTTGACGATCTGCGGCCGGAGCGGATCGAGGTCGCGCTGGCAGGCTAAAGGCCCAGGAAAGGGGCACCTTCTAACCCCTACTTCTGGGACAGTATTGGCCTGCAAATAGGCTTGCTCAACGGCCAGAAAAGAAAATGTCGAAATTATGGCAGGCGCGGTAATTATTCGACAATTCTGCGGTTGATTTTGGTCGTCTGCTCGGAAAAACTGGGGCCCTCACGAATCAAACCGTCCGAGGTCAACAAGGGCGGCGCGGCAGGCTAATTCCAAACCCCAGGGGAACTCCGGGTGATCGATCGCAGAGGCTTTCTGACCGCCGGCGCGGCCGCGTTGGCTAGCGCCACACTGATTCCACAAAGCGCCTTCGCAACCGCCAATCGACGAACCCTGCATCTTTATGAAACGCACAGTTTCGAAACGGCGTCCGTCACCTATTGGACGGATGGTTGGTACAACCCCGACGCGCTGCATCGGTTGGACATATTCCTGCGCGACTGGCGGACCGACGAGGTCGCGCCGATGGACCCACGTCTGCTGGATGCAATGGCCCTAATTCAAGAGCGCCTGGGCACGGATGAGCCAATGCACATCGTGTGCGGCTACCGATCGCCTACGACAAACGCCGTTTTGGCCAGCCAACGGGGGGGCGTCGCCCGCAACTCCTATCACGTAAGGGGGCAGGCGGCGGACATCCATTTGCCCCACCGGACATTGGGCGCCCTCCGCCAAACCGCTCAGGCACTTGAGGTAGGCGGCGTCGGTTTCTACCCACGCTCGGGCTTTGTTCACATTGACACGGGACCAGTCAGATCCTGGTAGGTTCGGCTCGGTAGGCTGGCAACAACCTATAGCGAAAGATCGAGGGTTTCTGTGACCGTGGTCACATCGACGCTCGACGTGTCGAATTCAGCCGGTGTGCCGGGGCCGAGTATGACCTGATTGCCGTCAGGGTCGGCCATCAGGACTTGATCGCCGTCACCGGGGTCACCGCTGCCTAGCGGACCAATCGCGGAAAGTCCATCAGGACAACGGATTTCGCCCTCTCGCTCGGGATGGCGTATGGCAGCGCATCTGAGTGTGTCATCCGCCGGATGCGGCAACTCGAACGATGCCGCCACATTCATCGGGGTCCCCCTTATCATCATCGTATAGACTTGGGCGGGGCCGGTTACGGTGCCGACACCATCCCAGTCGACGGTCATCTGGGGCGCCGGCTGATCGGGGCCGGCCGGTCCGTGGTCCGGAAGCGGTATAGCGCCAGGTGCTAGCCAAAATCGCACACCGTACGGTCCTTCGGCCTCGGCGCTGTTAAACCAAACAAACTGCCGATCCATCGCGAACATTGGGCCGCAATTGCGGCGGCTAACGTTCGCCTCGCAATAATCCCCATTCTCCTCGACATACCAGAGTGTCGTAACGCCATTGGTGAAGCCGAGGGTAGAGAAGTCGACGTCGTCCAGCCGCAGCCCTGACGGCCGGTGATGCTGCCGCTCGATAATGCGGCCACTGCGCCAGCGGGATATCAATGTATTGCCGGCCAGAGAGGTGTAGATTTCTTCGCCGCTAAGACGGGTGAACCCCTCCGATGTGGCGACTTCTTCGGTCAATCCGATTTCCGCGGGACCGTCACCCTCTGCGCCGGGCAGTGCGGCAATAATCAGCGGATCGACCGTGTTGCCGGTTGGCGCCGGCTCTATTGGTGCGCTTGTGCATGCCGATACGGCCAGTATCGCAATGGACCCCAAAACTATGCGCACGCTGGACCGTCCTTCCTATCGAGCTTAAACAGCCGCAATTCTTGCCTTGGCAACGCCATGCTCTCCGGATAGCAATCAGCCCGCTTCCAAGGCAACGATTCATTCGGGCCCGCAGCAGATAACAAGGCCGACAGTCCATGACATCCGCAATGCAGCTCAGCATCGTCGAGGACAAGAGCGCGCCGGGAGACGGCTACGCCATCCTTCGCCTGGATGGCGTCGACCAGTCGCCCGACGGCACGATCGCCGTTACCTTCGAACGCTTGTCGGACCAGCCCGCGTTCCTTGGCGTCGGCGGATGGCAGGCGGACCCGGTATCGCTGGCGACCGGCAGCGTGGTCCAGCGTGGCGATGTATTGGACATCTTTGTCGGCCCGCAAATCACGCAGCATTTGGTTGCGGGAACCAAGCTCGCCCTGGCAGTCGAGGCGTTAGGATTCGCGACCGAATTGGTGTGGCCGGATTTCGTCAGCGAGCCCCTCGCTCTGGATCCTCAATCGGCCGCTAGTCGCACGCCTGAGCATCCACCACTGTCATCGGGTTTGTCGGCGCCCGGAGATCTTCGCGCGGGCACGCGTGGAGGGTTAAGGGCTGCCCCGCGGTCTGAAGGCGGTCACCGGAGGGAGCCGCGGCTAGGCGCCCCCAAACGCCCGAGGCGCCTGTCTGCATCCAAGCCGCCGCCAACGCAGCGAACGCGCGATGTCGGAGCGACACCAAGCGGCCTATCGGCCAGCCCACAGTCCGAACCGGCCGCGCCGAGACTTTCCGCTAGGCAGTCGGCATCCGCGCCGCCCGCCAGCGATCAGGCATCGGAATCGGCAGCCTTGCCTTGGGAATGGACCGATCCTCCGCCTGAGGCCGGGGACCAACCACCGCCGGCAAACAGCGCCGCTCCAAAAGCCGATCGCGGAGGACGAGCAAGACGGACGGGTGCACGCCGAATGCCACTGCCGTGGCGCATTTTCAGCGTCAACCTGGTCATTCTGTTGGTTCTGGGGGCCGTGGGGTATGCCATGGTGTTCAATGGCTGGGACCCGATACGCATGTTCACCGGCGACGCCCGTGAGCAAGCGTCCGCAGGTCGCGACGGTCCGTCGATCCAAACCCTGCCGCGCGAGACCGCCGTTGATGCCAGCGCGGTGGCGCGCCAGCGTGCGCTCGACGCCCTTGCCGTCGCCATCACTGGCCCTGTCGGCGAAGCACGGGCCGCGATCGAGGAGGGGGCCGACGGACCGCGCATCTTTGAGCTGGCCACGGTCTTTCAGACCGAGGGCGACCCAGGGACCGCTCTACCGCTCTATGAGTATGCCGCAATCGAAGGCAGCAGCGCGGCCGAACGCGCCATCGGTCGGATGGCCGATCCGGTCTATTTCGGCGCCGGTCGAACCGCCTTTACCCGGCCGAACGCGGAACTTGCCATCGACCGCTATCGGCGCGCCGTCGCGCTTGGAAATACCGAGGCGGCGGCCGACCTCGATGCTCTGCAAGCATGGTTACAACAAGCCGCAAGCAGCGGCGACCAGGAGGCCCAAAACGCGTTGTTGCTCTTCGAAACGACCGAACTTTAGGACGCCAGTTCAGATCGCGCGTCAGGCTAGGCTTTTCGAGGCGATTTCGTAGACATTCTTAGACAGGCCAGGCTTTGCGACGATGCGGCCAAGCGCTGCTTTCATCAGCCCCTGCCTTGCCGCGTCCTGTCGCGCCCAGCGGCCGAGGGGCGACAGCATCCGGGCGGCGACATGGGGGTTGAACTCGTCGAGACGGAGAACCTGGTCGGCCAGGAAGTCGTAGCCGCCCCCGTCGGCGGCATGGAAATGCCTTGGGTTTGCGAACGCAAAGGCGCCGATCAGAGCGCGCGCCCTATTGGGTACCTCGATCGTGAAGGCTGGATGGTCGAGCAATTCGCGCACCCGATCGACAGTACCGGGCAACCGCGAGGAGGCCTGAAGCGCGAACCATTTGTCGACCACCAGCGGTTCGTGCTTCCAGCGCTCGTAGAAACTGTCCAGCGCTTCAGGGCGAGCCGGATGGTCTCTGTCACGCAGCACTGTAAGTGCAGCGAGCGTGTCGGTCATGTTGTTTGCGCCGTCGAATTGCCGTTTAGCAAGGTCAATACCCGTGCTCTCTTCTCCGGCTGCGATCAGAGCAAGCGCCAACGCCTTGAGAGAGCGCTGGCCCATGGCCTCGGTAGTTGGCCGGTAGGGGCCGGACTCGGCAAGCTGGTCGTAGAGGGTTTTGAGCGGTTCGATCAGTGCTGCGCCGACGGCGCCGAGGGCGATTTGCCGTGCCTGATAAATCGCCTCCACGTCCACCACCGCCATCTGGTCGGCCAGGAAATCCTCCGTCGGCAGTACCAGCAACTCAGCCTTAAACGCGTGCGTCAGCGAGTCGTCTTCCAGATTGGTAGCAAAGGCGTCCACCAGCTCAGGCGACGTGGCGGGTGTGCGATCGGACTGCAGCTCCGAAACCATGTCCAATAAGCAGGCCGTGGCCCATTGTTGGCCGGCATCCCAGCGGGCGAAACTGTCGGTATCGTGAGCGAAAAGTTGCGGCAGCGCGCGATCGGCATCCGATCGCCTCAACTGCACTGGCGCCGAAAATCCGCGCAGCAGAGAAGCGGTCGCGTGTGGCGCGACATCTGTCAGGCGGACCGTCTGTTCCTCGTCGGCCAGTACCAGTAGATGGCCGTCGCCATCGACCGCTGCTTGATCCTCGAAATGAACATCGGCTGGTGCACCTGATTCCGCGATAAGGCCGAAGCCCATCGGAATGACCACCGGCTGTTTTGCTTTTTGCCCCGGCGTCGGCGGGGTTGATTGGCGGAATGTTAGATCAAGGGTCCGAGCGGCTTCGTCGTATTTCTGGTCGACCGAGACCGTGGGTGTTCCAGCCTGTGAGTACCATTTGCGGAAAGCGCCGAGATCAACGCCGCTGGCGTCTTCCATGGCCGCGACAAAGTCCTCGCACCGGACCGCTTGGCCATCGTGCCGCTGTACATAAAGATCCATCCCCTTCCTGAAGGCCTCCTTGCCAATCAGCGTATGGATCATGCGGATAACCTCCGCCCCCTTCTCATACACCGTCGCGGTGTAGAAATTGTTGACCTCGATGTAGCTCTCCGGCCGGATCGGGTGGGCTAGTGGACCGGCATCCTCGGGAAACTGCATGGCTCGTAGCCGGCGGGCCTGGTTGATCCGCTCGATGGCTGGGTCGCCATGGTCGGCAGAAAAGAGCTGGTCGCGAAAGACAGTTAACCCTTCCTTCAGCGTCAGTTGGAACCAATCGCGGCAGGTGATCCTGTTGCCGGTCCAGTTGTGGAAGTACTCGTGGGCGACGACGCTTTCGACACGCTGATAGTCGGCGTCGGTCGCCGTGTCCGGGTGGGCGAGCAGCAGGGCCGTGTTGAAGATGTTGAGGCCCTTGTTTTCCATCGCGCCGGCATTGAAGTCGCCGACCGCGACGATGTTGAAGAGGTCGAGATCGTATTCGAGGCCGAAGACCTCCTCGTCCCAGCGCATGGCGTTTTTCAACGCTGACATGGCGTAGGCGCATTTATCGAGGTCTTCCGGCTTTGTGTAGATTTTCAGCGTCACCTCACGGCTGGATCGAGTGGTGAAACTGTCGTCCAATGACACAAGATCGCCCGCAACGAGCGCGAAGAGATAGCTGGGCTTGGGGTGCGGGTCGTGCCACTTGGCCCAGTGGCGCCCGCCATCGGATGCGCCCTGATCGACCAGGTTTCCGTTGCTCAAGAGAACCGGATAACTTGCCTTGTCGGCAACGATCGTAACCGTATAGGTCGTCAGAACATCGGGCCGGTCAGGGAAGAAGGTAATGTTGCGAAACCCTTCCGCTTCGCACTGGGTGCAAAAATTTCCGCCGGATTTATAGAGGCCCTCTAGGCTCTTGTTCTCATGCGGCTTGATCTCCGTGACGATGTCGAGCACGCCTTCGTCCGGCGGATCTGTCACAGTCAGGCCAACCGACTTCTCAACGCGAAAGCGGTTTTCGCCCAAAGCCACTCCGTTGAGCGCGATTGACGCTAGTTCGAGGTCGCCGCCATCAAGTTGCAAGCTCTTTGCCGCAGTCTGCACCGCTTGATTTCGACGAAAGGCTGTTCGTGCTGCGACCGTCGCCCCGTCCTCCCGCAGGTCGAAGATCAAATCTACGCTGTCGATCAGAAAATCCGGCGGTCGATAGTCGGTGAGGTTGATGGTTCTTGGCTCTGCCACCGGGCTCGACATGTCCTTGTCCATGCTGGATCTCTTTCATCAAAGCGGGCGCGAGTTGGCTGATCGTTCTAGCCAGTTTGCACCTCCACGCCTAGCGCAGACAGGTCGCAGAATTGTCCAGATTGCCGTATATCGGTCGGCAAACAGGCTCATATTTGGAGAGAGTTATGTTCTGTTCATGTTTTTCGCAGGGGTCATTGTTATCGAGACAGAAGTTTAGCGTTTCGCGTCGGGCTCTCTTGCGCAGGGCCGCCATGGGCGGTTCTGCGCTCGCGGTTTCGGCATGCGTTCCAGGTAGCCTTGGAACTGTTGGATCGGCCTTCGCACCGCCGGAGTCGGAGCTTCGGCAGGCGGCAGACGCGAGCTGGCAGCGTATTCGCAGCGAAAGGCCAACATGGCGGAATGGCGCCGCGAACCGTCGCGCCCAAAATGTTGCAAGACGCCTTATTCCGCTTACGGGCGAGCCGAACCTTCCGTGGGAGGTCGTCTTGTTTGACGATTCAGCGATAAACGCCTTCGCCTTGCCGAACGGGAAGATCGGCATCTATCGCGGTATGATGGTCGCGGTCGAAAACGACGATCAGCTCGCTGCCGTGATCGGACACGAGTTGGGGCATGTTACTGCCGACCACGCCGCCCAGCGCGTCGGAACGCAACAGATGTCGCGGCTGGGCGCGGCTCTCGTTGGGTCGGCATTGGGCGCCAGCCCGCAGCAGGCCAATGAGATTGCCGGACTGCTGGGAATGGGGGCGACCTACGGCGTGATCCTGCCCTTCTCTCGCCAGCAGGAATTGGAGGCCGATCGCATCGGCGTTCGCTATATGGCCAGCGCCGGTTATCAGCCGATCGAGGCTTTGGAGTTTTGGCAAGATCGCATGGTCGAAGCCGGCCGAGGCGGCCCGACGGAGTTCCTGTCGACCCACCCATCCGATCAGGCCCGAATTCAGCAACTTCAGCAGATACTTTATGGCTAGTCCGGTTTCGCGAATAGTCGATCGCGATGCGAGCGGACGTCAGCCCAGAAACCCGACCCGATGGCAAATCGCCGTCGAAAGCCGACGGGCGAGGCGGTAGAGCCCACGCATTGGGTCGAAGATCATTTCGTTCTCAAACCTGTAGCTCTGGGTTTCGTCTGACACGTAGCTGGCCGCTTCGCCGAAATCCTCGTCTTGGGCCTTGCCGGGGTCGCGCGGAAAGATCTCGGCCAGCAGGTCCACGACCTCGTCGACGTCTAGATGTAGCAGTCGGTCGACGAGCTGCTTCGGCGTAATGCTGTGCCGGTTGGAAAAGCTGGGCAGCCGCATGGCTAGCCGGAATAGCTCGTGCAGCACGGCGATGCGAATAGCGTGTAGCAGGCACAGTCGTTCTTGAGCCTCGGCGCTGATCAGCGCCGACCCGCCGTCCTCCTCACCGCGAACTGCGCTCAGCGCTTGCTCCAACATGGTGAAGTCCTGGAACAGTGTGCGGAAGACGCGCACCTGGCGGGCATGGAGGCCGTTTTCTTCATAGTGATGCGCCAGCCGCAACATGTCCTCGGCCGCCTGCGTGCGGCCCGACTGGCCGGCTCTGATGATCCACAGAACCGGGTCCAAACTGTCGACATACGCCTTCATGATCATCGGATTGCTGACCGCGGCGCCGTATTCCACGATGCCCATGAGTTGGCGCAGGCGAGGCGAGGTCGCGTAGAGCTTTTGAAACCGGTCCGGGTCTTTGGCGATCGCCGCCCCTAGGCCACCGACAGTGTTCGCTAGCAGGCCGAGTTGCTGTAGCACCGCATTGTGCGGGATGGCGCGCAGCTGGGCGGCATTGGCGTGATCGATATCCGACGGGTCGTCATATTGGCGCTTGGTGGCGCGGCTGCCCGACTGGAACAGCAGATTGACCCCGAACGCCATTAGCAGGACGCCATAGTTGGTGTCGTTCATCAAATCGACCTGGAATTCCTTCACCGTGGTGAAGAATTCACGAATGTAAGATGCTTCGTCGTAGAACAGATCGTCGGCTGAATTGTCGCCGTAGCGCAGCGTGTGTTCCAGGATCCGCGTCAACGCCGCATAGGCCAGGGGCTGGTTGACGAAGTAGAGATATCCATCGCCGCCCTGGAAGCTCATCTCCTGTTTGAACGGCACGCCATTGTCGGCAAGAAATCCGCGGCTGGCGGCCGTGTCGATGTTGGCCAACCGCTGCTCGAAATTCTCCGGATGCGAGCCGCGACCGATCGACTCGCCGTGTGTGTCAAAGATCAAGAGCTGCACATCGGACAGCCGACCCTGTTCGCGGTGTTTGGCGATCACGCGCGTTAGCCGTAGGCGGAGCCTCTCAATGGATGCATTCGCCGGCGTCTGGCCGATGAAACGGCCGGCGTCCGAGTAGCCGGTTTGGACGCAGATGCGGCCGCGCTTTTCGACATAGGCGTGGTAGTGCGGGTTCTCCAGCAACTGCCCGATAAATCGACTGCCGACCTCAAGCGCCCGCTCGGTCTCGAACAAGGGCGAGATATCGACGTGGTCTTCGACGCCGAACAGCCGCGCATAGTAGAGCGCCGTCAGGGTGGTGAACGGGCTCTCCGTTTCAGCGATGAGGAACCTAATCGGCGCTGTTCGCCCAGTGTATTTCAACATCTGGGCAACGATCATGAACAAACGCTTGACCGAGGTCTGCTCTGCCATCACCGAGCCGAAATTGATGGTCACCGGCTCGACGGATTCTAAGAGAGTGTTGATCCGGTCGAGATAGGATTGGCGATATCGCGGGTCATTGGGATCGGATACTAGGTCGACCGCCTTGCGGATTGAGTTGTGGACCTGGGTCGCATTTATCCGGACATGGGTATGAGCGGCGCCAAGCCCGTAGTTGGCAAGCTCCGCCCGTAGGATCGCTATCTGGCGGGTGAGGGACCGCAGCGGGTCTGCGTCGCTGTCACCGGATGAGACAATACGATTCAGCGCACGATCGAACAGTTCGACCAAAGTACCTGCCTCGCTCAGTCGCATCGCCCGACCTTCGTACATACGGCGCGATATCCGTTTGACGGCTTCGACATCGTCGGCCGCGGTCGAACTTGGCAGGCCGAAAACGTCTATCTCGTCGTTGATTTGGGTAAGAGCCAGGGCCAGGCGGCTCTCGACCAGTTCCAATGTCTCCAGAATGCCCGCCGGCGCGCTGGCGCGATCGGCCATAAGCGCTTGGGTTCGGCTGAGGTATCGCTCCAGCTGCATACGCTGGACGACCATCCTCTTGTTCAGCGTGTCGGTCCAACGGATGTCCGACCTTCCGTCCAGATCGTAGCCGACCCAAGAAGCGATCGTGACGAGGCGGGGCACGAGGTCAAGCCAGCGGTCCGGATAAAGCTTAGCCGCAACATCCAACAGCAGATCGTAAGCGCGATAGAGCGCCTCGTGCAGGTTGGCGATGACCTCCAACGACAGCGCGTGCTCGCGCGCCAGCGACATATCGGCATCGGGCTTATGCTCAGTCGTGGCGGCCTGTCGGACCAGCTTTTCGGCTTGAGCCCTTGTCAGTGGCTTGCCGTCATTGCCGCGACCGCTAACGAGGGCGGCAATCCCGCGCATGAGTTCGGTCGGCTGGGTAAAGGTCGGATGCGCGGTGATAACGATGCCGAAGACCTCGGCCTCCACCCGCGTCTTGAAAATCTCAAAGCGGACCTTGTCCGAAGCGTCGTTGCCCAGTTCGTCGCTGTCGCGAGGCTTGGCAAGGTTGGCAAATGCTGCACGCAGTCTTTCGTCGTTTGCCGCCGGGTCTGTCTCGCCGACATAGCGGCGCAGCCGTTCGGCGCGGGCTAGCCAACCCTCGACGGTCAAGTACTGGGTCAGCTGCTCAAGATCGGCATACTTAATGTCGCCCCGCTCCAGCCGACGGCCGATATCGAGCGCCAGCAGCAGGACGGGATTGCTGAACGGGTCCTCTTCCCTTGCCCCTTCATGGCGGCGCAAGTCATCGATAAGCGAAGCGGTGAGTTCGGCGCAGTCGGTGTTCTCGGCGGCTTGGAAGCAGACCGTGTCGGTGGGCTGAAAAGGTCCGGCTTTCGAATTCAGAAGACCGCCAAGCGGAAGGGGTTGGGTGTCTTTCATCAGGCTGCCTTCCATTCAACGACCCTCGAGAGCCGGCTTTGCTGCACTGCGGCAAGATGCTGATCGAGAGCCCGGCTGTCAACTTGTCAGGAGGAGCAGCGAGAGTTCGCAGGCTCAACGTCCCCGGCTATTCTTGCGGGCCGCCAAGGGCGTTCGACTCGCGATCGAGACGGTCGAAGATGCCTTTCATGGTTCGCATGATCAGCAGCAGCGAAATCACTGCCACTGAAAGCCCGGTCCAATAGTGTGCCTGACTGCCGGCGGCGAGAAACAATCCGAGCAGAGAGGCAAGACCGAGAGCGATCACGGTCGTCCAACCGCTGCGAGGCCTGTCCGGTAAAAACGGATCGGAGGTGTCGTGGCTCACCATCCTTCGGATGACCTGAAAGCCGAATAGAGCGCAGGCGATGGCCAGCGCAAGTCCCACATCATAGGCGCCGGGAAGTGACGCGACAAGCCAGGCAAGACAAAACGGGCGGCCCGAAGGCCGCCCGAAATGTCCCCGAAGTATCGAGAGTTAAGAGGACGCGATCGGTCCGCCTCCGTCCCTCACGATAAACACAACGGACGGGCGCGGTGGCATGCTGTCGTCGAAGTCCGGCCAGCGGGTCGACGGGTCTTCATAGGTCGAAGACCGGCCGAAGCCAGGCCATTCGTCGCCGCCGTCCGCTGGATGTTGCACCGCGGCGAACAGCGTCGTGTCGTCCGGGGTGAACATCGGGCCGCAAAGCTCGGCACCGACCGGCACGCGGTAGAACAGCTTGCCAGTGCCGCGCAGATCGCCATCGGTCTCCATCGACCAAACGCCGTCCGTCCGGCCCGACCGCTCGTAGTCGTTGCCGTCCGTCGAGACCCACAGTCTGCCTTGGGCATCGATGGCGCAATTGTCCGGCGCGATGAACCAGCCGTTTTCGGTGGTCGCCTCGTTCCACATGGCACCAACTTCCGGCGCGCCAGGGTCGCCCGCGAGGACCAGGATGCTCCAGTCCGACTGGGTGTTGGTGTAGTCGCTGTCGCGCTCCACGATTTCGATGATGTGACCGCCGGCATTTTCCGGGCGTGGGTTGGCCACGTTCACATCGTCAGCGGTTCGGCGGGTGTTGTTCGTCAGCATCGCATAGATGCGCCCAGTGGCCGGGTTGACGTCCACATCTTCCGGCCGATCCATCGGCGTCGCACCTAACAGATCGGCAGCGACACGGGTCTCGATCAACACGTCCGCCTGGCTAGTGAAACCATTCTCTTCGGTCAGAGGACCTTGGCCATAGACCAGCGGCAGCCAGTCTAGTGTGCCATCCTCGTTGAACCTAGCGACATACAGGGTGCCTTCGTCTAACAGTGCACTGTTGGCTTTGCCAGCCGACGGATCAAAGCTGCCGGTCGACACATATTTGTAGATATAGTCGAACCGCTGGTCGTCGCCCATATAGGCCACGACGCGGCCGTCGCTGTTGACCACAACGCCAGCGCCTTCGTGCTTCGCCCGCCCCATCGCCGTGTGCTTGATCGGCGTGGACGTCGGATCATAGGGGTCCACCTCGACGATCCAGCCGAAGCGGTTCGGCTCGTTGATTTCGCGGCCGACATCGAAACGATCATCATAGTCGCCCCAAGCGTACCAACCGCCTGGAACGCCATAGCGCTCGTGGTTGCGGAACTCAGGACTGTCCTCGGGGAACTCACCCTTGAAGTAGCCGTGGAAGTTCTCTTCGGCCGTGAGTGCGGTACCCCAGGGAGTCATGCCGCCGGCGCAATTGTTCACCGTGCCGATAACGGTCGTTCCGCTGGGATCTGCGGACGTCTGAACGCGGGGGTTGCCCGCGACCGGCCCAGCCAACGTCATTTCGGTTGACCGCGTGGTAAAGCGGCGGTTGTAGTCACTGGCCGGGTTATAGGTCCAATTGCCGCCGTCGTCGCGGCTGACTTCAACCACCGACAAACCGTGCGCGGCCATCTCGATGCCGACCAGTTCGGCGGTCATGCCGCTAAACTCAGCGTCCCTATCCTGGCGGCCAAGGCCCGGGAACATCAGCTCTTCATTGGTGTATTCGTGGTTCACGAACAGAAGGCCATGATCTGCACTGTCGGACCCTGCGGGCAGCGGGAAGTAGCCGATGAAGTCGTTGTTATAGCCGAACTGCATCTCCTGAGCGTCGGCCGTCTGTGCGGTAGGGTCGAAATCAGGTGCGCCGGGTACAACCGGATCGCCCCAACGGATCAATACGTTTGCGCTATATCCGGGAGCAACATGGTGGTCGGCGTCGACCCCTGCCGCCAATTCTTCAAAATCGAAGGTTGCGCCGGATTGAGCGTAGGCGTGGCGGCTTGTCGCCATCGTGGCGGCGCCACCGACGGCGGCCATGGCGCTGACGGCGAGAGCCCCGCGCATCATGTCGCGGCGGCCGAGCCGAGCGTTAATGATGTCGCCGATCGTGGGGCGTTTTGACCGGTTTGAGGGGATATCGTCGGACAATTCAAACCGCTGAGCGCGGGTTAGCTGGGTGGCTGTGGACTTGTGGGTATCCATGGCTTCCTCTCTTGTGGACGTTCGATCTGTCAGTTCGATCGCACGCATCTAGCGTAACAGCACGACAGAAGATGGATAGGAAAAGTTAAGGTTATGTTACAAATATATTTCAAGTTGAAAAAATTGCTTCAGACCATTTTTCTGCCATCAATCCCTAGCGCCAGCACCGCCTAGTGAGAGAGCGCTTCAGAGAACCGAATGCCCTTCGCTGACGTATCTGTTCGCAGTAGCTGTCATGGCCGCGTAGCAGAGTGGTGGTCTGTTCGCAGGCTTAAGACGTTTGATTATCGGTTCTGAGCATGTCGGATTGTTGCCGCCTTTGTCGTCCAATTTCGAGATCACGATGTTGAATGAAAGCACCAGGCAGCGAGCATGGGCGGACTGAAGGTTTCCACACTGGGGCCGGCCGACGGGTCGGCTTGGATTACGGGCGCGAGTTCTGGAATAGGACGGGCGACGGCGCTGCGCCTGGCGCGGGACGGCTGGACCGTTTTTGCCAGCGCGCGCGACGGTGCCAAGTTGATCGAACTGGCGCGCGAGGCGGATAAGTTTGGCGGCACGGTCCACCCTTTTCCAGTCGACGTAACGGTGCTGGAAGATGTTCAGACGGTTGTCGACAAAATCGAGACAAAACACGGGCGTATCGCACTGGCTGTCCTGAATGCTGGCACCTTCACGAAGGATGGCGTTGATCGATTTCAGGCATCCGATTTCGAACGCCAGCTGGACGTGAACTTTCTCGGCACGGTCAAATGCCTGCAACCGCTGCTTGGTCATTTCCTGGCGCGCCGGTCAGGGCATATCGCGATCATGGCGTCTGTCGCTGGCTATGGCGGCTTGCCGATGGCCATGGGTTACGGCGCTAGCAAAGCTGCACTCATAAATCTGGCTGAGGCATTGCGTCTGGAATGTCAGCCCTACAATGTGAAGGTCCAGGTGATCAATCCAGGTTTCATCAAGACCGAGCTGACCGACAAGAACGACTTTCCGATGCCATTCCTGATGGACCTGGACGACGCCGTCGATGCTTTGGTTAGGGGCCTGAAGCGACCGAATTTCGAGATCGCTTTTCCGCGCCGGTTTGCATTCCTGCTGAAACGGCTGAGGGGTCTTCCCTACGGGCTCTATTTCGCCCTGGTGTCGCGCGCGACCGGGGTCAATCGACGGGAACGCCGGCGTGAACGCTGATCTCATAGACCGCTATGTCGAATTCTGGCAGGCCCTGTCCGCGGACCGTTTGGACTCGCTTTCCGACTTCATGACTCAGGACATCCATTTCTCGGACCCTTTCAACGACCTGCGTGGATTGGCCGCCGTCCGAGAAACCTTCTCCAGTCTCTATGCCAAGATCCACGACGTCGACGTCACCGTTCACGACAAGGCCATTAGCACTGCGTCCTCGGCGCCCACGGTCTGTTATCTTCGCTGGACGTTTGCCTTTAGCCTAAAATCCGGGCGACGAATGTCCATCGAGGGCGTCAGCGAGGTTCATCTCGAACCCGATGGGCGCGCTTCGGTCCATATCGACCACTGGGATGCCGCCGGTCAGATGTATGAGAAATTTCCGCTGATCGGCCCAGTCTTGCGTGCTATTCGAAAGCGCATCTAGCGCGGCTGTTCGCCAGATTTGATCGTCGAACGGCCGTCGCTTCCGTTTCCGAACCGCCGAAATGCCAACACCGAAAGCGTGACGTAAATGCCTTCAATCAAGTCCGATGCGGTCAACCTCGCCCCCGTGCCGATTGCCGATTGGGACCCCTCGTTGGCCCATATTGTCGAGGACATGAACGGCGCCCCGTTCAATGTTCACAGCCTGATGGCCAATCACCCCGACCTCCTCAAGGCTTGGTGGAGCTTTCGAAACTACTCGGTTCAGGGCGGACAGTTGGGCAGGCGCAGAGGCGAGTTGGTGATCCTTCGCGTCGCGGTCTTGCTGCGGGCTTGGTACGAATGGGCCAGCCACGTTCAGCGTGCCCTATCTTGTGGCGTGTCTCGCGACGATATCGAACGCGTCAAACAAGGCGCCCAAGCGCCGGAGTGGGACGAAGGCGATGCCCTGTTGCTTCAAGCGGTGGACGAGCTTGTGGGCGGCCATGCGATAGCGCCAGAAACGCTCAAGAAACTAAGCCACCACTACAGCGCTCAACAGATCATGGACATCATGGCCATCCAGGGCATGTATGTCATCCTAGGCGGGATGATCAACACCTGGGGGCTAGATCTGGACGCCCATATGGCAGAACGGCTGCCAGAAGATGTGACCGAAGAGAGCTTCGAGGCGGGTTTTTCGCGTCCGGACTGAAACGTGCCCTACGCGGCGTCTCTTTGGGCCTCAGCCCGTTGGAAGAAGATGGTCGTCGAACCTAACTCGATGCCCCATTTGCTGAGGCGGGCGCGGTTCACGACAATGTCCCGGTCCTGCTGAAACATCCAGTCATCGAAATGGATATGCCGATCGCGGCCGGCGATCGCGAGTGCGTAAGTGTAGCGCCATTGGATCGCATTGCCGAAGCACCGCCCTGATGCAGTGCCGACGATATTGTCGGCAGTCGCCTCATAGGTATTCGCATCGATCCGCTTTATGGCCCAAACCCGTTGCTCGGTTTGCCCATCGGCGAAGATGAAATCTTCGTTCAGCGTCAGCGTGGTGCCGTCCCAGTTGCCATCAATCGCGACCGTGAACTGGCGGCGCAGACGGCCGAAACGGTCCTCGAAGATTCCCCATGCTCGAACCAGGCCATCAAAATAGACCTCAGGGGCAAAGCGTGGCTCGTGGCCTTGGAAATCCTCTACGCGCATGGTTTCCGTTCGGTTTCCGGACGTTAGTTCCGCTCAACCGGTGGCAAATATTGGGCTCACGCCCCTGCTGAGCATCGGTGTTATCTGTACGATGTTCAGCGGAAACGGGATCACCGTTTCGGCAATATGGCTAACTTTTGAGGCTGCGGCGATTTTGCCGAACTAGTCGCGCCGGGCGGCTACCTGTACGACGTCGATGGTGCCGACCTCAAAACCGGCGGAGCAATAAAGCAGATACTGCTCCCATAGCCGTTTAAACCGCGCGTCGAAGCCGAGCGGTCGGATGCGCGGCCAGGCTTCCTGAAACCGTTGGTTCCAACCACGCAAGGTGCGTGCATAGTCGGCGCCAAAGCCGATCGTCTCGCTGATGTTAAGCCCAACGCGGCCCATCTGGTCACGCAGCGCGGCCGGCGAGGGGAGCATTCCCCCAGGAAAAATGTAGCGCTGAATGTAGTCTGCCTTGCGCCGATAGCTTTCGAAGAACCTGTCAGCGATCGTGATGATTTGAAGGCCCGCTTGTCCGCCCGGACGCAGCCGGTCGCGTACGGTTTGAAAGTAGGTCGGCCAGTACTTCTCGCCCACGGCCTCGAACATCTCGATCGAGGCGACCCGGTCGTAGTTGCCTTCCGTATCGCGATAGTCCTGAAGACGGATATCGACCCGTTCGGCAAGGCCCGCCTCGAACACCCTCTGTTTGGCGTAGTCGTGCTGGGCCTGGCTGATGGTAAGGCCAGTCACCTTGGCACCCCGTTCGCCCGCCGCAAAGGCTGCAAAACCGCCCCAGCCGCAACCAATCTCC
>JBCCER010000045.1:0-28030 GCA_039030175.1 Pseudomonadota bacterium | reverse complement strand
TGGATCTGATTGTCGAAGATGATCGCATCGCCGAGTATGGTCACGCCATCCAAGCGTGTGCGATTGGGCAGGCGGCCGCGGCCATGGTTGGACGGCGGGCACCGGGTCTGACATTTGATGACGTCGCCTCAGCCCGCGATCACATGGAAGGCTACCTAAAAAGCGGAAAACTGCCGGCGGAGGCCCCTGATTGGCCTGAACTGCCGGTCTTTGCCGTCGTTCACCACTATCCAGAGCGGCACGAAGCCTCGCTCCTGGCTTTCGACGCGATACTAGAAGCCAGAACCCGCCTTAGCAGCCCCTAACCGCCCCTAAGGCGTCATGTGGCGCGCCCTTGCACCGCGCTCAATGCCCGCTGCTGCCAGGCGATCGACACCGATGCGATGGCGCAACAACTCAAGCAGCCTTAGCTCTTCCTGGCTGGCTTCGCCATCGGCAGCAACCACGTCGCAGGCGACCGCATAGGCGGTCTCGCGCAAATAGTCCGGCAACGCGTCGCGGATCGCGTTCAAGGCCAGGTCCAGCCCGTCGTCGTTCTGCAGGGTCGACACGCATTCGCGCGCAACGTCGGAGAGTTGGCTGTCATCGAACCCGCTGAAGACGGGCAGCATGCGGACGATGTCGCCAATGGTTGCCAGCTCGCTATCCGACATGTTGCCGTCGGAGGCGGAGACGAGGACCATCGTGTGAATAAGCGCGGCTTGGGCGGTCGAGGCCATTTTGCTGGTTCCTTGTGGCCTGCCAGGACGGCAGATGTCGAAAGGGGCCGATAAGGCGTTGCCGGGATATGAGGTTGCCGACCACCTGCCGTCAAGGTGCCAATGGGCCTCTGCTGACGGCGGACCGCGAATTCATCGCCATCTGACTATCGACAAGCCCCCAATCGCGTGCGATCACCCGGATCTATGGATGCCGTTTTCAATGTTGCCCTACCGATCTTCGCCGTGATCCTTGCTGGCTATGTCGCCGGCAAGATCGGTATTCTCGGCGAGACCGCATCGAAAGCCCTTAATCAGTTCGTCTATTGGGTTGCCTTGCCGCCATTGGTGTTCCTCGCGATGGCGCGCAGTTCGATACAAGACGTCCTCCATTGGCCGTTCATCGGCGCATTCTTAGGCAGTATCGTGGGCGTCTGGCTTGCTGCAATGGTAATAGGCGCCATCGCCAAGCGAGAACGTGCCGAGATCCTGATCATGCAGGGGATGAATTCCGCCTTCAGCAACACGGGATACATGGGAAT
This sequence comes from Pseudomonadota bacterium, assembly GCA_039030175.1. GTDB lineage: Bacteria > Pseudomonadota > Alphaproteobacteria > DSM-16000 > Inquilinaceae > JANQGH01. The sequence goes on along the minus strand of JBCCER010000045.1, from coordinate 26,790 downwards.
ACCCCTGTTCCTGTCGGCATTCGGATCTGCGGCCGTGGCACCCGCTTTGCTCGCGACCGTCATAACGTCGGCGATTGCGGTTGGGTTGGCGGTTATCGGTCTCGAACTGGCGGCGAGCAAAGGCCGGCACATCGGCCACGCCCTTTTGGATGTCTTTCTGGCGCTAGTGAAGAATCCGCTGGTCGTTGCTCCCATGCTCGGACTATTGGCCAGCTACCTGCGGCTGCCGGTTCCACTGCCTGTCGCCAACCTGTTCGATCTATTGGGGGCGGCTGCGAGCCCCTGTGCGCTCTTTGCCATCGGCCTGTTCATGTCCAGCCGACCCTTGGCGGCCGATCTGGCGGAAATTGGCTGGATCAGCGTCTTGAAACTTTTGTGGCAACCCCTGCTGGTCTGGTGGCTCGCCGACACGTTTTTCCCGATGGAACCGTTTTGGCTTGCCAGTGCCATCATTCTGGCCGCGCTACCGACCGGCGCATTAACCTTTGTAGTTGCTCAAAAATATGAGGTGTATGTCGAGCGAACCTCGGGCGTGATCTTGGTCTCGACGATCGCGTCAGTCGTCACGCTGTCCGTCTTGCTAGCGATCTACGCGCCGCTTTTCGCCCCTAGCTAGCGCCCCAACGCTTGCTATAGTGCAAGGCAACAATAATCGCGACACAGCACGGGGGAGGCTCTGCCGGTGACTGAGGAATCAAGGTCGCTATTCGTTCACAAGCATATGGTGGCGCTTGTCTTGGCGGGTGGCCGTGGCAGCCGCCTTAAGCAGTTGACCGACCGGCGGGCAAAGCCCGCCGTTCCTTTTGGCGGCAAGTACCGGATCATCGATTTTGCCCTCTCGAACTGCATCAATTCGGGCATTCGCCGTAGCTACGTGCTGACGCAGTACAAATCGCACAGCCTGTTGCGCCACCTGCAGCGCGGCTGGGGACACCTGCGTGCCGAAATGGGCGAATTCGTCGACTTGCTGCCGGCTCAGCAGCGTATCGACGAATCTATGTGGTATCGCGGCACGGCCGATGCTGTTTGGCAGAATGTCGACATTTTCGAGGCCGAAGGTCCGGATTTTGTTCTCGTTCTGGCCGGCGACCACATCTACAAGCAAAACTACGCTCAGATGCTGGAACACCACATCGAGACCGGCGCCGATGTGACGGTCGGCTGCGTCGAGGTTCCACGCATGGAGGCAACGGGCTTCGGCGTCTTGCACATCGATGACGAGCAGCGCGTGGTCAGTTTCGTCGAAAAGCCAGCCGATCCACCGGCGATGCCAGGAAAGCCGGACATCGCGCTCGCCAGCATGGGCATCTATCTCTTCAACGCGTCGTTCCTTTACGACCAGTTGCGCCGCGATGCCGCCGATGCGAATTCCGCGCATGATTTCGGTCGAGACATCATTCCCCATCTGGTCGCGGGCGATGCCAATGTCCGGGCCCACCGCCTTCAGCAAAGTGCGGTCTATTCCGAGGGCCAGACCGAGGCCTACTGGCGCGATGTCGGCACGATCGATGCCTATTGGGAGGCCAATCTCGATCTCGCCGCCGTCACCCCGGCGCTCGATCTCTATGACGAATTCTGGCCGATCTATTCCTATCAGCTTCAGCTACCGCCCGCGAAATTCGTCCATGACGCTGGCGATCGGCGTGGCTTGGCTCTGAACAGCACGGTTTCGGGCGGCTGCGTCGTCTCTGGAGGCGAGGTGAACGGGTCACTGCTGTTTAGCGGGGTACGGGTTAATTCTTACAGTCAGGTCAACAACTCGGTTCTATTGCCGGACGTTTGGGTCGGCCGCCATGCCAGACTATCGAACGTGGTTGTCGACAGCCGAGTTGCGATTCCGGACGGCTTGGTAGTTGGGGAAGACCCAGAAGCCGATGCCGCCCGTTTCGAGCGCACAGAAAACGGCGTTGTCTTGATCACCAAACCGATGATCACGGCGCTGGAGTCTTAGTTCCGCCGTGGCGATAAACTCTCTACAGATCGCGTCGGAGCTTTACCCCCTAGTCAAGACCGGGGGGTTGGCCGACGTGATAGGTGCGCTGCCCCCCGCGTTGAACCGTCTTGGCGCGCCAGCCCGTATTCTCATCCCGGGCTACCCCGGCGTCATGGCGGCGGCAGGCGCGATGTCGGCGATTGCCGAGTGGCCGAACCTGTTTGGCGGCGGGCCGGCACGGGTTTTGGAGGGGACGCTTGAGGGCGTTGGCGCCGGCGCCTATGTGCTTGACGTGCCTGGCTTTTATGGCCGCCCTGGCACCCCTTACCTGGACGCCGACGGTCGCGATTGGGACGACAATGCCAGGCGGTTTGCAGCTCTTGGATGGACGGGCGCGGAACTGGCGCGCGGTCTTGACCCAAAATGGCGCCCTGATGTCGTCCATTGCCACGATTGGCAATCGGGGCTGACGCCGGCCTATCTCGCCTTCGATTCCGCGCCGCGCCCCAAGACAGCCGTCGCCATACACAATCTGGCCTATCAGGGCCTGTTTCCCGCCGACACCTTCGCCTGGCTCGGACTGCCGTCCGCCAGCTTCTCGCCGTCTGGGCTGGAATTCTACGGTCAGGTCTCATTCCTAAAGGCGGGCCTGGTGACGGCGGATAGGATCACGACCGTCAGCCGGACCTATTCCCATGAAATCCAGACTGTTGAGCATGGATGCGGATTGGACGGACTATTGCAGTCACGGTCGGGGGTATTGTCGGGCATCGTTAACGGTGCCGACTACGACGTTTGGAACCCGGCAAATGATCACCGGCTGCCAAAGCCCTACGGACCGGATACTCTCGAGCGCAAGGCGGCGGCGAAGGAGGCATTGCAAAAGAAGCTGGGCCTTGAAGTGTCCGCCAAGGCGCCGCTGTTCGGTGTCGTTAGTCGGCTAACCTGGCACAAGGGGCTCGACCTGCTGCTTGGCGCGCTGCCTGTTCTTTTGCAGCGCGACGGTCAGCTCGCTCTGCTGGGCACCGGCGAGCAAGGGCTGGAGACTGGCTTTCGAGAGGCTGCGAGCAGCGCTCCCAGTCAAGTTGGGGCGGTTCTGGGTTATGATGAGGAACTGGCCCATCTCATCATCGCGGGCAGCGACGTTGTCTTGGTTCCCAGCCGCGCTGAACCGTGCGGCCTCACCCAGATCTACGCCATGAAGTACGGCAGCTTGCCGCTGGTCCGTAACACGGGCGGCCTTGCCGACACGGTGGTCAATGCCGACGCCAAAGCCGTCGCTGCTGGCACAGCCACAGGCTTCAATTTCAACCTTGCAACGATTGATGCCCTTGCCGGCACGCTCGGCTGGGTCTGCGATCAGTGGCAAGACCAGGCCCAATGGCAAGCCATTCAGCAGACCGCCATGGGTATGGACTTTAGCTGGGACCGTGCGGCCAAAGACTACCTGGCGCTTTATCAAACGCTGACCAGTTAGCGAAGACAGTTTCTCAGGTGTCCAGTCCTAAGCCTGGCAATGATCGGCACAACAACTGGCTTTGATCGGCCTCAACGAATCAAACGGAGAACCATGTCGCAAAGAGTGAATCGTCGCTTACGAACGTCTGTCGCTGTTGGTCTTGCGACTACCCTTGGTCTGGCCGCGTGTCAGGCTGTTGACGAACCCCGGACGGTTGCGGCAAATGGCGCCGAAGTCTGCGGAACGCCAGTCGAACCGCCCGAGCAGACCTATTTTGTCGGGACGGGGGAAGTCTACCAACCGTCCTATCAGATCGGAGGCGCGGTTCAGAGATTTGTAAACGAAGGTCGCGACGATCACGGCATTCGCCTCTCTGTTCAGTCGACGGAAGGCCCGGTCGTGAACGAAACGGCCATCTTATCGGGTGAGCTTGCCTTTGGATTTGTGCCGGCTGTAGGCCCGACTAGCGAAAACCCCGAGATACGAAGTCTCTTCACGGTTCGTCGGATACCATATGCCGATGAGACGCTCATTACCTCTGAAGAGGTACCGGATTACGTAGTCTGCGAGGTAGTTAGATCTGTCTTCGAGGATCTGGACTCGTTTCGCCGGTTCCATCCAGTCTTGGTCTCGCTGGACGCCGAGAATATGGTCGAGGATGTCTTTGCGGCCCCCTTACACCCAGGTGCGCTGAGGTACTTTGACGCCGTCTCGCTGCCTGTTCCAGAGAGGCTCCGGACTTAGGCAAAGAGCTATCTTGTGAGTACATGCATCTTTCAGTGCTGGACTAGTTCTCGTTTTCTGTTTCGAACTGGGCTTCGATGACAGCGCAATCCGCCGCCCGGTAAGTCAGGTCATCTCGCACCAATCGCTCCGGTGAGAACCTCCAGGTCTCTTGGTCCGTTTGAACGTCGTACTCGATTTCCGTGATTGTCGTGACCGATATCGTTTCGCCTGAAAGCACACCGTCATGGGTTTGTTCATAGTACGCGAAGTAGGGTGCGTCTTCGTCATGGATCGTGCCATAGGTCCTGCCAAGGACGTGTGATCCGGCACCCAACGTCAAACGAACGCCCGATGTCAGCGTTTCGCTTTCAAGAAAATAGCAGAAGTGCTGAGGCTGAGCTTCGGCCGCGACCGACGCTGCCGCCACTTCGGGATTCGGATCCGTCGCGACGAGATCAGACCCTCCCGTAACGCAGGCGCCGACAAGAAAAGACATGGCGAAGATGGGAATAAGTGGGCGCATGCCGTCACGATAGAGCTCACATCCACTAAAGCAACAGCTGGTTGATCACGTTACTCTGATACGTTGCCCATCTCTGACAGAAAACTTCGCGTAATCTGAACCGCTTCGGCGAGCCCTAGCCGTTCAACCTCCACGCCATCCGGAAAGGCGCCGGTCAGCCGGGTCGGCATCATAGGGTCTAGCAGAACAAAGACACCGCGGTCGTCCGCGCGCCGAACCAATCGCCCGAACGCCTGTTTCAGACGCAGGCGCGTCAGCATGTCCGTATAGCGCTGTTTGCCGAAGTATTCCGCGCGTGCTCGCTGCAGGATTGACGGTCGAGGCCAGGGCACACGGTCGAACACGATCAGGCGCAGCGAGCGGCCGGGCACGTCGACGCCGTCGCGCACGGCGTCGGTGCCGAGCAACGAGGCCTGCTCCTCGCCGCGAAAGATGTCGACCAAGGTCGAGACGTCCATGCCATCGACATGTTGGGCGAATAGCGGTAGCCCGCTGGCTTCTAGCGCCGGTGCCAAGCGTCGGTGCACGGCGCGCAGCCGGCTGATCGCCGTAAATAGCCCCAGCGTGCCGCCGTCTGCTGCTTCGATAAGAGCGCGATAGGCGGCGGCGACTTGGTCCATATCGTCCTTGCGGACATCGCGCACGATCAGAACGCGGGTCTGCTTCGGATAGTCGAAGGGCGAGGGGACGCGGGCGCGGATGGCCGGTTGGGCCAGATGGATAGCGCCCGTCCGGGCTTCTGCACCTTCCCAGTCCTGTTCGATATCTCCGGAACTGTCCGTCAGTGTGGCAGACGTAACCACCATGCCGTGGGTCGGGCCGGCCAAGGTCGCGGCCAGCGGGCGCGTCGGGTCGAGATAATGGCGGTAATAGCCGACATCGATATCGCGCCCTTCAATTCGTTCCACGCCGAACCAATCGACTACATCGTCGGGCGTCGTGCCTGCCAAAGCGTCAAGCATCGCGATCCAGGTGCCCACTTCGACCATGGCGCGACGCTCCAGTCCCCTTGCGCTGGCTTCCAGCCGTTGTCGAGTGTTGGTGTCTAGACTCTCGGCCTCATCCTCCAGTCGGCGCTTCAGCGTGCGTGCTAACGATTTCATCGGGGCCTGTAACCGTACGAGTTGAGCGCGCAGTGAAACGGCTTCGGTGTCGATTCCGTCGATCGGCGGAACCGCGTCGGTTTCAAGATTGTAGGGCCCGTCGCGGCCGCTGGCGCGCGCATAGACCTGTTGCCTAACCAGTGCCAAGAACCGCTCCGCCGCGCCATGCAGTCCGTCATCGGTCAGCGCCTTGCCGTTCTCATCGGCACCGTCTTCGCCCGCTCGCAAGCGTGTCGCCCAGGCTTCGGCGGGCAGGGCGCGGGCCGCGCGCTCGATCTCATCGAGCTGTTCCAGCGCTTCGGTTTCGTCGCCGATCAAATCCTCGATCCGGCGGCGCAGGCCCCGCGCGCGCGACCGCCGGGCAACTTGCGATCCGATCAACCAACGCCGTAGTTCAGCCGTCTCGCGCGCCGTCAGGTGGCCGGAAAAGGCGCCGTCGGCCGCATCGAACAGGTGGTGGCCCTCATCGAATATCAGTCGCGTTGGAACATACTGATCGTCGATGCCGCCCAGTGCTGCCTGGATCATCACCAGTGCATGGTTGGCAATCACGATCTCCGCCCGCCGCGCGCGCCGGACGCTGCGCTCAATGAAACATTTTTGATAGTGTGAGCAGGCTGAATAGATACACTCGCCGCGCCGGTCGGCCAGTCCCATGCTACGTCCGCGCCCAATAAGGTCGGAGAGCCAACCGGGAAAATCACCGCCCTGCAGATCGCCATCGCGCGTTGAGGCAGCCCAGCGGGCCATCAGGCCCAGTGCCGTAGCCGTTTGCGGCTGCGTAGGCAAAGCGCGCGCCGCGTCTTCAAGATTCAGCAGGCAAAGATAGTTTTCCCGACCCTTTCGGATGACCACGCGCCGTGCCTTGTCGGTCGGGTCTAGAACGAGCCGATCAAGTTCCTGGTCGATCTGATGCTGCAGGTTGCGAGTGAAGGTGGAGATCCAGACCGGGGCGCCGTTCTTCTCGGCCCAAACGGTTGCCGGCGCGAGATAGCCGAGCGTTTTGCCGACGCCAGTGCCCGCCTCAGCCAGCACTGCAATCGGCGCGTCTTCGGCCGGCTTTGGATCGAAAGCCTGCGCGACGGCGCTGGCATAGTCGGCCTGCTGCGGCCGCTCCTCTGCGTCCGTGCCCCGCAACTTGCCCAGCCTTTGCCGGGCCTCGGTCGCCGAGACCGGCTGCGATGATGGCGGTGGCGGTGGCGCATCGCCCTGCCATTCCGGCAGTCCGTGCCAGATCTCAAGCGCCCGCCGACTTCGCGCAGGCGTTGGGCCAGCCGGCGCATCAAGCGCGGCCAGTACGAAGGGAGCCCATGGCCAGCCACCCTGGCCCATGGTCCAGGCGATCGCTAGCGGGTCCGAGCGTTCGTCACCTTGGCCGGCCAGATCCACAAGCAATTGGCCGGCGATGCTCCGCAGGGCCAAGGCTAGTCCGGCCGAGTCGTCAGGAATCTTGAGGCCTAATGGTTCGCATAATCCCTGCGGTGTTGGCCGACAGAACTTGGCTGGATGAACAAAGGCGAACAGCTCCAAAACATCGAAGCCCGCGACCCAATCCCGCCCTGTCCGACGCGCAACCGATCGGGCATGGCACATCAGCAGCGGGGGGCCATCGAGTCTTTCCGCTAGCTCACCCGGGCTCAGTGTCTCAATCTCGCCGTCCACACTAACAAGCGTTGCCGACGCGGCACCGACGATCACGGCATCGGCGTCGGGCAAGGCCAGGTTGCTTGGATTCGGCTTAGATGAGCGCATGCGGATCAGGATAGGGATTAATTCCGTTGAAGCCAGCATCGCAAGGCACCATGTGCTTGCGCTTCAAATGCAAGAAGGCCGCCCTTATAGTGCGCCGCCTTTCGACCCGGGCGGATACTGTCAGCCCGACAGCCAACTTGGACTGATATGAGCGATAACTCCACCCACGATGGCGCCTTTGCCGCGCCGCATGACCCGGCCGACAATCCGCTTAAGGCGTCGCGTCTGGATAAGCTGAACGCCGCGCGAGAGGCGGGGGTCGATCCGTACCCCTATCGGTTTGACAAGAATGCCAACGCGGCTGCCTTGCAGGAGAAGCATGCCGACTTGCCGTCCGATACCGAGACCGAGGATCGGGTTCGAGTCGCTGGGCGCATTCGGGCCATGCGCAACAATGGCATGTTCATCGACCTGCATGACGAGACAGGCAAAATTCAGATCTTCAGCCACAAGGACTTCATGTCGGAAGACGAGCGGTCCAAGCTTGCCTTCCTGGACATCGGCGATCTGATCGGGGTCGATGGGTTGGTCCGGCGCACAAAGCGCGGCGAACTCACGGTCAATACCCGAGAGATCACCCTGCTGTCGAAGACGCTGCTGCCGCTGCCGGAGAAGTACCACGGCCTCACGGATGTGGAGCAGCGCTATCGCCAGCGCTATCTCGACCTGATCATGAACGAGGACAGCCGCCAGACCTTCCGACATCGGGCGCGCTTGATCTCGGTATTCCGCTCAGTGCTAGAGGAGCAGGGCTTTCTCGAAGTCGAGACGCCGATGCTACACCCGATCCTGGGCGGCGCCTCGGCCAAGCCGTTCGAGACCTATCACAACGCGCTCGACATGCCGCTTTATCTGCGCATCGCGCCTGAGCTCTATTTGAAGAAGCTGGTCGTCGGCGGATTTGAGCGGGTCTACGAGATCAACCGTTGCTTCCGCAATGAAGGCCTATCGACCCGGCACAATCCTGAATTCACCACGGTCGAGCTCTACCAGGCCTATGCCGACTACACGGACATGATGGCCTTGGCCGAGACCTTGTTCGAACGTGCCGCGACGGCTTTGAACGGTTCCACGATTGCGACATTCGAGGACAAGGAGATCGACTTTGCCGGGCCTTATCCAAGACGCAGCATGACCGAGTTGGTCAGGGAGGCCACCGGCGTTGATTTCATGGGTATCGACGGTGATGAGGCGGCTCGCGACGCCGCCAAGGCGCTCGATTGCCCAATCGAAGGGCACGAGACATGGGGTCAGGTTGTCGAGATCGTGTTCGAGCAAAAGGCGGAGGCAGCGCAGATCCAGCCGATCCATGTGACCGATTTTCCCCGCGACATCTCCCCACTCGCCAAAGTCCATCGCAGCGACCCGCGCTTGACGGAACGGTTCGAGACCTTCGTGAACGGCTGGGAAGTGGCCAACGCCTTTTCCGAACTGACGGACCCGCAGGACCAATACGAGCGGTTCCTATCTCAAGTCCAAGCCCGTGCGGCCGGCGATGACGAGGCCCAGATGATGGATGAGGACTACGTTACGGCGCTGGAATACGGCCTACCTCCGACCGGCGGTATGGGCATTGGCATCGATCGGCTGACCATGCTGATGACCGGCAATCCGTCGATCCGAGACGTCATCGCCTTTCCGACCTTGCGCCAGAAACGCTAAGGCTCATTGGATGGACGACCGCCTGCCGACCGAGACGGTGGTCAAGGCCCATCTGCGCCATTGCGCGACCCAGGGGGTCGGCGCCTATGTGCTGCGGCGGGGCGAGGCCATGGGCGGCATGATCCTGCTGAAACTATCCCTGCTCGATGGCACGAGCCGCCTGCTGAGCCAGACCCGCGATCTCGACGGCAATCCGGCATGGATGACGGCTGGGTCGGGCGGCACGATGACCGAGCAGGATGCACAGGCCTATATCGACCGTGCCGCCGGCCGCGATCCGGATCTGTGGGTGATCGAGATCGAGCACCGCGAGGGCTGGCACCCGTTCGACGGCAAGGTGCTTACCTGACGGTATCCCCGGCATTATCCCCAGCTTATTGACATTCCCTCAGGATCGTCGCATGTCCCCGCCATGCCTGACTCGTTGCCCTTTGACCCGGCCGATCCGGTCGCCCGACGGCGCACCTTTGCCATCATCGCCCACCCCGATGCCGGCAAGACGACGCTGACTGAAAAGCTGCTGCTGTTCGGCGGCGCCATTCAGCTTGCCGGCGCTGTGAAAGCCAAGGGCGAGGCCCGGCGCGCCAGGTCTGACTGGATGAAGGTGGAGAAAGAGCGCGGCATCTCCGTCGGCACCTCGGTCATGACCTTCGATTACGATGGCCGCATCTTCAATTTGCTCGACACGCCAGGCCACGAAGACTTCTCAGAAGACACCTACCGCACACTGACCGCCGTCGATTCGGCCGTGATGGTCATCGATGCCGCCAAAGGTATCGAGGAACAAACCCGTAAGCTGTTCGAGGTCTGCCGCCTACGCGACGTGCCGATCGTGACGTTCATAAACAAGATGGACCGTGACGGCCGCGACAGCTTCGACCTACTGGACGAGATTGAGCAGCAGTTGGCGTTGGAGTTGACGCCGGCCAGCTGGCCAATCGGCATGGGCCAAGGCTTTCTCGGCTGCTATGACGTTCTGCGCGACCGTCTCGTGCTGATGGAGAAGGGCGAGAAGGCCACGCCATCGGAAGGTGAGGCCTGTCAGGGGCTCGACGATCCAATGTTGGATGAGCGCTTGCCCGACTATGCCGTTGAGCAGCTGCGCGAAGAGGTCGAGATGGCTCGGGGCTTGATGCCGGAGTTCGACCTAGCCTCATATCGTGAGGGCAATCTCAGCCCGGTCTATTTCGGCAGCGCGGTCAACAATTTCGGCGTTCGCGAACTGCTACAGGGTTTGGCCGAGGTGGCGCCGTCGCCGCGCGCGCAACCGACCGCCGAGCGAAGCATCGAGCCTGACGAGGACAAGGTTGCTGGCTTTGTCTTCAAAATACAGGCCAACATGGACCCCAAACATCGCGACCGCATCGCCTTCATGCGGCTCGCCTCCGGCCATTTCCAGCGCGGCATGAAGCTGCGCCATGTCCGTTCAGGCAAGCAGGTCAACATGCACAATCCGGTGCTATTCCTGGCTCAAGACCGTGAGGTCGCCGAAGAGGCATGGGCCGGCGACATCATCGGCTTGCCCAATCACGGCAATCTGCGCATAGGCGACGCGCTGACCGAGGGCGAAGAACTTCACTTCACCGGCATCCCAAGCTTCGCGCCGGAATTGCTGCAACGCGTCCGCCCGGACGATCCGATGAAGGCCAAACATCTTGGCCGGGCGTTGGAGCAACTGGCGGAGGAGGGGGCCGCTAGAGTGTTCAAGCCGAGATTGGATTCGGCCTACATTGTGGGGGTGGTGGGCACGCTGCAGTTCGAGGTTTTGGCCGACCGTATCCGCACCGAGTACAACATCCCGGTCCATTTCGAGCCGACAACGCTCTACACGGCCCGCTGGGTGGAGGCCGACGATTCCCTCGAGCTCAAGAAGTTCGCCGACGGCAATCAGGCAGCCATTGCTGACGACCATGACGGCACGCTCGTCTTCATGGCGCGCAACGCCTGGCATCTCGATGACGCCGAAAAGAACTGGCCCAAGCTTCGTTTCATGAAGACCAAGGAGCAGTTGGTCTAGTCATTCGCCGCCCGCTTGGTTTTGCGTGGATTTCACGCAAGCAAATCATGGTCTCGATCCGCTTAGATGCCCATCCCCGCTCCGGGCGGATGATGGGTGCTGGAAAGAGGTTTTCTAATGCGCGCGATTGTGCTTTCGATTTGCCTGGCAGCCTTGCTGTGCGGGTCCGCTCAGGCTCAGCCATTGTATCAACAGGAATTGCCGGAGCCGGTAGCCTACGGCCTGCAGAGGCTGGATCATGTCTGTCGCGAGGGCGGCGGCCACCTGACATTTCCGGAGATACTGTCGACGGGATATCTGGAGACCGACGCGAACGGCGATTCAGAACCAGACTACATCGTCTACCAGTGCGAATATGCCTGTGATTGGCGGACGAATTTCTACACCAACGGCCATGCCTGCGCTTTCAACATGCTGGTGATGTCGGGTTGGCCTTGGTACTCGGTTGTCGACATCCACGGCGAACCGCGCCACTCCATTGAGCGTGAGGAAGGCCCTCAAACCCTAATCGGACTGCGCCGCAATTTCGGCGACGAGGGGCCTGAAGAAGTTTGCGAGGGCTATTTCTGTTGGGTCGCTTGGGAATTCGACGGCAACAATCTCAATGTCACTCACTGGGCACCAGACGAAGAATCGCTGCGCGCAATGCTCGAGTCGGAAGATCAATAGCGGCAGGGTTGCCAGGCCGCTCGTGTGTTCTGATCATGAGCGACGAGGATCTCGCGGCCCTCCGTTAGAAGGACTCCTCCATCCAAGGCGTTGGCCCGCTGAATGCGAGGTCCGCAAACTCTATCGCGTCTTGTGGGCCGTCCAAACATCCCATTGCCCTCAGCCGTGATGCGCTGACAAGGCCGGTCAGCATCGGCACCAGACTTTGTACGGTAAGGCGCAGGGATCTGTCCGTGTCTGTGGCATCGTCGACCGACGCCGTTTTGTCCGCTACTTCGACGACAAAGGTGCCATTGTTCTGCTCCAAAACCGGATCTTCGATTGCTAAGCGCAGGTTGCCGGTGACGCCCTTGGCGTAGCCTCGCTCGCTCAACGCCTTGCGGACATCGACGATGCGGCAAAACCAGGGCTCATAGCGAATTGCGTCCCACCATCGGTCGTTCATCGCCAGGACCATCGGATCGACCAAGGCGCCGTTCCAGGTGAGCTGGCCGTAGACCGCTCGGAACCCGCCGACGAAATCCAAGATTGCTGTCGCAGCCTTGCCGGTCGGGGCGCAATAGTCGGCAATCTCAATGTCCTGCTTCTTGTGATGCAAGATTATGTAGCCGCCCGGCTCGCCGGTCTCGTCGTACCAGACATAGACCTCCGTGGGCTTTTCATACGGTTGCAGCAGGCAATCCCAGATCGCATTGCCGCGCACCAGCGGACCGGCGGTCAGCGGCAGCCAGCGGCTTCGAATCCTCGCCAGCAATTCCTTGGTCTTGCTCGCCTTCGGGTCGACGATATCGAACTGGCCTTTGACCGGTTCTATTGATGTCATCTGAAAAGTCCGCGCCTTGTAGGCGAGCGTCATGCCGGCGCGCTCAAACCCCATCTTGCGATAAACGGCTGGTGCCGACGCGTAGAGCGATAGCATCGCAGGGTCAGCAGCAGCGGCTTCTTTTAGGGTTTCGCGGATCAATTTGCCGCTTATCCCACGGCCGCGAACGGCGGGGTCGACGCCGACGCAGGTGATGCCCCATGTAGAAATGGTGCGACTTCCGAACTGATGAGCGTCATCGAAAAATGCCACACAGGCGACCATCCGTTCGCCGTCAAATAGAGCCCGATAGAGATCGATTCCCAATAGCTCTGCGTAATATTCGGTCATGCCACCGGAGTCGCCGAATGCTAAACGCATCATGCGCGCGACGTCCTTCACCTCGTCGGTGGTGATAGGGCGGAATTCCATGACGGCCTCATTGTTCCGAAATCGGATGTGTTCCTACTGTGGGTAGGACCTTGAGGCAAGTGAAATCTAGTCGGAGAGCCGTTCCTGCATTAATTTTCTGATGACCGCATGACGTTGATCGGCAGCCCTTTGCAGGTGCGCGCGGCTGGTGCGGTAGCTCTCGGCATCTTCTGCGTTTCGAATGCTGCCGAGATTGATGTCGACATTGTACAAAACGGCCGTCAGCGCGCCGTGCAGGATAGCGCCACCGGCGCCGGCGTCGCTTACGATGGACTTGTGAGCCATATCCATGGCTTGTCGCGCGAGTTCCAGCGCCTCCAGCGTTGACTGGGCGGCATTCAACGGAACCTCTGTGGCCGCCACGGCTGCTTCGGCCAGCCGCTGGCGTCGAGCTTGCTTATGCTCGTCCGTCTCACGCGGCAGCTTTAAGGCATCCATGTAAGCCTCAAAAACGGCTACATCGGCATCGACATGGGCGCTCAGCTCGTTAAGCAGGCGCTCGCCTTTGACGATCAACTGTTCGAGAAGTTCCGGCCGGTCGGCACGTTTGATCGAAACCCTCAGCGCCATGATCACCAGGCCCAAACCGATGGTCGCGGAGACCATCGCCGCCGACCCGCCCCCGGGCGTCGGGGCATCGCTAGCTGTGCGATCGCGAAATTCCGCAAGGCCAATGTGCCACAGGCTCATGGTGACGTATCTCCCTTGCCCTGCAGCCCTATGGCCTTGAGAAGATTTGAAAAAATCAACGTCGAGGTTAGCGGGCCAACGCCGCCTGGAACCGGCGTCAACGCTGCAACAATGTCCGCTGCCTTTGGCGAAACATCGCCGATAATGCCGCCCTCCGCAGGGTTGATGCCCGCGTCGACTACGACCTGTCGTTCTCTCAGATGGTGCGGACCGATCAGCCCAGCCTTGCCGGCGGCCACGAAGACCAATTCGCAAGGCGCGATGGCTTCGGCGAGATCGGGGGTCTTGGTATGGCAGACGGTCACGGTGGCGTTGCGATTGACCAGCATCGGCGCGAGTGCCCGGCCTACGGTTCGTCCTCGGCCAATGACCACGGCGCGCTTGCCGGCGATGTTAGTGGCCTCCTCGGCCAGTCTGATGCAGGCGAGCGGCGTCGCCGGCGCCAGAGCCGCGTCTTCGTTTCCTGCGGCGATCAACCCGAGATTAGCCGCGGTCATGCCGTCGATATCCTTGCGCGGATCGATCTTTGCGATTGCTGCCTCGGCATTCAATCCATCCGCGAGAGGCAGCTCAAGCAAGATGCCATGAACGGAGGGATCGGCGGAAAGATCGTCCAGTAGATCCTCAAGGTCCGACTGACCCGACCCGGCTTCTAACCGTTCCAGCCGCAACGCGATACCGAGCTTGGCGCCGGATCTTTGTTTGGCCTCGGCATAGGCAAGGACCGCTCCGTCGTCGCTGGCCACTACGACGGCCAAAGTGGGCACGAGGCCTTGGTTTCGAAGTATCGTTACCGGTTTGCCCAACTCGGACCGAATTGATGCAGCAATGGGGCCGCCGCGCAGCATCTTGGCGGTGGTGTCGCTCGTGTGCGGGGGCATGCTTTCGCTCAAATGAGGGGCCAAAAGAAGTTGCCCGGCGGGCGGCCTTGCATACACCTCGACTTTCGTTGGGCACAAGGCCATAAAGGCTCATGGCACTGCCATGATTGCTTCACAAAATTACGGGATCGACTGGCCGTCCCGTGCGTAATCCTCGCAAGAAGGGGTCTCGAATTGACCAGTCAGTCCGTTCTTTTCAGTCTTGGCACCAATGTTGGTGATCGCCGCGCCAATCTTCGCGGGGCCTTGGCCGGTATGGGTCGTTTTTTGCATTTGGTCCGAATGTCGCCGGTCTATGAGACGACGCCGATGTATGTGACCGATCAGGCGCCCTTCTTAAACATGGCGGCCGTCGCCGAGACGGCGCTGTCACCGGACGCCTTGCTGGGCGCTATCCAGCAGGTTGAGGCTCGGCTGGGCCGCATCCGCGACTATCGCAACGGACCACGGATCATCGACATCGACATCGTTCTTTTCGGTGATCGCAAACTTGTGACAGACCGATTGACCATCCCCCATGCTTCAATGGATGAGCGAGCCTTCGTGTTGGTTCCAGCAGCCGATATTGCTGGCGACTGGGTGCATCCGGGGAACGGGAGAACGGTGGCGGAAATGCTGACTGCATTGGGACCGGTAGGCGATTTGGTACGCCGCGAGGCGCTGGCTGCCTAACCTCATGCTGCGGTGCCTATCCACGAGGTTTCTAGGGCTCGTTGTCTGCCTAGGGATGATGGTCCCGGCACAGTCTGAACCGGTCGTTCTTGAAGGCATTACATTCAGCGATGCCTATGGCGGCTTTGAGATCGTCGATGCCTGGGGCCGGGGAACGCTGGAAGATCCGTTTACCCTGGTCGAGCGGGTTAGCGGTTCCGGCGATGCGGTGCTGTTGATCGAAGGTATGACCAGAGAGTTCGGCAACCGCGCGAATTCGAACCATTTCGCCGGCTTCGCCCTGGTAAAGATCGTCATCAACGACACGTCGCAGTCATGGCGGCAGTATCGCATCGAACTGCAGGAGACGCCTGGCGACGGCAGTACCTATTACGATGGCCTGTCCTTTGGGCAGGAGCGGGACCGCGACATTCGTTCGATCACATCCGATCGATACAGCCAGTCGCGGGTGGTGGATGAACCGGCCGACGGCATACTGTTTACCGGCGGGACGGTTGAACCAGGCGATACGGTAACGTTCAGCCTATTGGTCACCGACAATTCGCCTGTCGATCGCTTCTACGTCGTGCAACGGCGCGAAGTTCCGCTTTCCATGCTCATCCAGTGAATTCCGACCGCCAAGACGAACTGATCGGGCTGAGCGCGGTAGAGGCCGCCAGCGCGCTCGCTGCTGGAAAGGTAAAGCCCACCGAACTGGTGGACGCTGCTGCCCGCCGGATAGAGCAAGTCGACCCCGCCCTCAACGCCCTGCCGACCCTGTGTTTGGATCGCGCACGCGATCACGCCAAGCGCATAGAGGCTGACAAGGGCCTGACCTGGCTGGGCGGATTGCCGTTGGCGATCAAGGATCTCAACGAGGTCGCGGGCGTTCGCACGACCTTCGGCTCGCCGATCTTCGCCGATCACGTTCCCAAACAATCGCAGATCGAGGTCGAGCGCCTCGAGCGACATGGCGGTATCGTCATTGCCAAATCGAACACGCCGGAATTTGGCGCAGGCGCCCAGACCTTTAACGAGGTTTTTGGGCGTACCCACAATCCTTGGAACACGACAAAGACCTGCGGCGGATCGTCCGGCGGGGCGGCGGTGGCCTTGGCGACCGGCATGGTGTGGCTGGCCCAAGGGTCCGATCTTGGCGGATCTCTTCGGACGCCGGCCTCGTTTTGCTCGGTTGTGGGCTTGCGGCCGACCCCGGGGTTGGTCCCCTACGGACCGTCGCCGCTTCCGTTCGATACTCTCGGCGTCGAGGGGCCCATGGCACGGAGCGTGGCCGACTTGGCTCTAATGCTCGACGCGATGGTCGAGGACCGAAACCGCGGATATCTGGAGGCGGTCAATCAAACTGACCCAAAAACCGCTCTTCCCAATGGTCGGGTCGCCTATTCGGACGATTTGTCGATCGGTCCGGTCGACCCTGCCGTTGCCAGCCGGACGACAGAATCGGCTGGGCAGGTCAGCGATCTGGGGGCGGAGCTTTCGGGCGCAATCCCCAGCTTCGCCGAGGCGCGCGACAGTTTTCAGACGCTGCGCGCCGTTCGCTTTGCGACGGTTCTTGGCGAGACCCTCAATAGCCACCGCGAGCGGCTAAAGCCTGACGTGGTCTGGAATATCGAGGCTGGCCTTAAGCTGTCGGCCCAAGAGATTGCCGAGGCAGATCTCGCGCGCGGGCGCCTTCACCATCGAATGGTGCGCTTCTTTCAGCACCATGACTTCTTGCTCTGCCCGACCGCGATCGTCCCGCCGTTCGACATCGAAATGCAATCGGTTGACCGCCTCGGCGACCATGTCTTTGAGACCTATATCGATTGGATCGGCATTACCTTTGCCATCACGCTGACCGGATGCCCTGCCTTGTCGCTGCCATGCGGCTTTACCGGAGAGGGGCTGCCGGTCGGTCTGCAGATCGTGGCACCACCATTCGCCGAGGCGCGACTGCTGGCGTTCGCCAAACTGTTGGAAGCGTCCCTAGACGTTCAACCAAAGACTCCGATCGACCCAATCACGCCTTGATTAACGATTGTTTTTAAAGGGCTTCTGCCGATGAGGGCAGGGAAGCCGGCCTCGAACCGGCCCTTGCCGATAGTGCGCGGCCTGCCTATATTGCGCTGCGAAATGTTGCGGGTGCGAAATCGGAAGGGCGCGCAGAGATCACATGGACGAAGTACGCTCTTACGACGACGAGATTGTCGGCTATTTTATCGAGGATCTCACTGTCGGCATGTCCGCCAGCTTTCAAAAGACAGTGACAGAAGCCGATATCGTCCTGTTTGCCGGGGTTTCCGGCGACACCAACCCGGTTCACATTAACGAAGAATACGCCAAGACCACGTTTTTCAAGGGTAGGATCGCCCATGGAATGCTGAGCGCGGCGTACATCTCGACGGTCTTGGGAACCCGTTTGCCTGGACCAGGCGCGGTTTATGTCGCGCAGAACCTTCGGTTTAGAGCGCCCGTAAGGGCAGGAGACACGGTAACGGCGCGGGTTGTGGTCGCCGAGATCTTTCTGGAAAAGCGGCGTGCATTGATGAATACGTCGGTTTCCGTGGGGGACACCGTTGTGATTGACGGCAATGCGACTCTCATGTTGCCCACAAGGGGCGGCTGATCATCTTGTGGGGCTGTTTCTTGCCCCATGGCCGTAGATGTCGGCAGTGCTTATAGTTCGCCGGTAGCCTAAGCCGAAACTCCGCGTCTAGCAGATCGTCACCGTCTTATGCAGCTCTTCCGTCATACCGAAGGCATTCCGGACGATCTCAAAGGCGGCGTCGTGGCAATCGGCAATTTCGACGGTGTCCATCTGGGCCACCGGATCGTGTTGGACGAAGCGAGGTCCGTAGCGGCCGACATCGATGCCCCATTGGGTGTCCTATCGTTCGAACCGCATCCACGCAGCTTGTTCCGGCCGGACGCTCCCCCGTTTCGCCTTACGCCATTTCGTGTCCGCGCCCATCTGCTGCAGGCGCTTGGCGTTGATTTGCATGTGGTGTTGACCTTCGATCGGGAGTTTTCTGAGCGGTCGGCGGAGAACTTCGTTGAAGAGATCGTCGTCGGGGGGCTGGCCGCTCGACATGTGGTGATCGGCTACGATTTTCACTTTGGCCACAAGCGGCGCGGAGATGCCGATTTGCTTCGGGCCATGGGTAAGGAGCACGCCTTTGGCGTCAGCGTCGTGACCCAGGCCGGCGACGAGGCAGGCGATGTCTATTCGTCCAGCCGCGTTCGAGAATTGCTGCAGAAGGGCGATCCAAAGGGTGCAGCGGCTCTACTGGGGCGAGCCTGGACCATTGAGGGTCGAGTAGACAAAGGCGATCAAAGGGGCCGCGACCTTGGATACCCGACCGCTAACATCACGCTCGGAGACCATTTGAGGCCAGCCTATGGCGTTTACGCTGTGCGCTGCGCTATTGAGCCTGTAGCTGGCCAGCCATCAGTCTGGCTGGATGGTGTTGCCAATCTAGGCATTCGGCCGATGTGGCGCACCGAAGAACCGCTGTTGGAGGTGCATCTGTTCGATTTTGACGGCGACATTTACGGGAACCATGTCGCGGTCGAGTTGGTGGACTATTTGCGCGGCGAAATGCATTTCGATGATGTTGAGGCGCTGATTGCGCAAATGGATCGCGACAGCGAGCAGGCCCGCAAGACTTTGGTGCAGTTGAGCCATGACCAGCGTTCGGCTTGACCGGCGGGGTGCTTTGACTATGCTCGCGCCTGCTATGATCCAGGTGGTACGAACAGCGGCGGGGTTTGCGAGACCTCGGCGAATTATCGCCCCGGTCTCCTAGGGCAACAGGGGGCCGGGAAACGCTGTGTCGCGTCGGCGACCATAGATGCCGAACTGATTGATTTTCCGACGTACCATCCCCCAGCCAGCCGGCTTTGCGCGGCGCGGTGAGGGCGTTTTTCCAGAGGGCCGATATGACCGATACCGCCACGAAGGGCGTTGACTATAAATCGACCGTCTTTTTGCCTAAGACGGACTTTCCCATGCGCGCCGGCCTGCCGAAGAAAGAGCCGGAGATCTTGGCCTGGTGGCAGGAGATCGACCTCTACGGTCGCTTAAGGGAGCAGTCAAAGGGCCGCGAGAAATTCATCCTTCATGACGGACCGCCTTATGCCAACGGAAACCTTCATACCGGGCACGCTCTCAACAAAATCCTGAAGGACATCGTGGCCCGCTCGCAGCAGATGATGGGCCGGGACTCGAACTACGTACCGGGCTGGGACTGTCACGGCCTGCCGATCGAATGGAAGATCGAGGAGCGCTATCGCTCAGAGGGCCAAGACAAGAACCAGGTGCCGATCCTGCAATTCCGGCAGGAATGCCGGGAGTTTGCCGAGCACTGGGTAGATGTCCAGTCGGACGAATTTCAGCGCCTAGGCGTGGTTGGGGACTGGAAAGACCCCTATCTGACCATGTCCTACCCGGCCGAGGCTCAGATTGTCCGCGAGATCCACAAATTCGCGACCAATGGCGGCCTCTATAAGGGGCTGCGTCCCGTCCTATGGTCTGTCGTGGAAAAGACCGCGCTCGCCGATGCGGAGGTTGAGTACAAGGACCACACCTCGACCACTGTCCATGTCCGGTTCCCAATCGTCAGCGCCGACCGGGTGTCGCTCGTCGGCGCCAGCATCGTCGCCTGGACGACCACGCCTTGGACATTGCCGGGCAATCGCGCGCTGGCGATGGGTCACGGCATTCCCTACTGCGTGCTGACGGTCGAGGCGGTGGAGGAGGGCAGCCGAGCCCGGCCCGACGAACGGCTCGTCGTGGCGGCCGATCTGATTGAGTCGTTCGCCAAGGAGGCGGGCATCACAGCCAAGCGGGTTGAGGAAATCGGTTTCGGCGACCCGGCGCTCAAGAATGTCATCTGCGCCCATCCGTTGCGCGGTCGCGGCTACGATTTCGACGTACCGGTCTATGCGGGGGACTTTGTCACGACTGAACAGGGTACGGGCATCGTCCACATCGCGCCCGGCCACGGCGAGGACGATTTCGATTTGGGGCGGGCCCACGGCATCGACGTGCCGCCGGTGGTCGATGAAGATGGTCGGTACTATAAGCATGTGCCTCTGTTCGCGGGCAAGGCGACCTACACCGAGGAGGGCAAGCCCGGTGATGCCAACGGCGCGGTTGTCGAGGCCATTGAAGGCGCTGGTGGCCTGCTGTCGCGCAGCCGGCTGCGGCACAGCTATCCGCACTCCTGGCGGTCAAAGGCGCCCCTGATTTTCCGCGCGACATCGCAATGGTTTATCTCCATGGAGACGAACGGGTTGCGTGAGGTTGCGCTAGAGGCGCTGCGCCAGACCCGGTTCGTGCCGCCGTCCGGCTACAACCGCTTGTCGTCGATGATCGAAACGAGACCGGACTGGTGTATCAGCCGGCAGCGAGCCTGGGGTGTGCCGATCGCGATCTTCGTCAACAAGGAATCCGGCGAAGTCCTGAAGGATGAGGCGGTCCTTAAGCGGATCGCCGACACGTTCGAACAGGATGGCGCCGATGCCTGGTTCGATCGCGACCCGCAATTCTTCCTGGGCAACGACTACGCGGCAGAAGACTGGGAACAGGTGAAAGACATTGTCGATGTCTGGTTCGAGAGCGGCAGCAGCCACGCCTACGTTCTTGAGCAGCGAGACGATCTGCAATGGCCCGCCTCACTGTACCTAGAGGGCTCGGATCAGCATCGCGGCTGGTTCCATTCCTCGTTGCTGGAAAGCTGCGGAACGCGAGGCCGAGCGCCATACGACGCGGTGCTGACCCATGGCTTTATCCTCGACGAGCAGGGCCGAAAGATGTCCAAATCGGCGGGCGATTCCCTCACACCGCAGGCGGTGGTCGACCGGTCGGGAGCAGACATTCTGCGGCTGTGGGTGGTCGCGATGGACTATTCGGAGGATCTGCGCTTTGGGCCGGAGATCCTGAAGTACCAAAGCGATGCCTATCGGCGCCTGCGCAATACCCTTCGCTATCTGCTGGGAGCACTCTCCGATTTCGGCGATACACGCCGCGTTGCGACAAGCGACATGCCGGAGCTTGAGCGCTGGGTCCTGCATCGGATGGCCGAACTGGATGAGGAGGTCCGTACTGCGGTTGACGCGTTCGACTTCCACAGTTTGTTCAGCACGCTGTTCAGCTTCTGCAATGAGGAGCTGTCGGCGTTCTACTTCGATGTCCGCAAGGACGTGCTCTACTGCGACCCGCTGGACAGCCTGACCCGCCGGTCGGCTCAGACCGTTATGGATTTGCTGTTCCGACGGCTGACCGTTTGGCTTGCGCCAATCCTGTGCTTTACGGCGGAGGAAGCTTGGTCGATGCGCTATGGGCGCGAGGCGGGCTCCGTGCATGAGCAGCTTTTCCCAAGCCTAGAGCCCGACTGGCTTGCGCCCGACCTCGGCGCCAAGTGGCACACGATCCGCCGCGTCCGTCGCGTGGCGACCGGTGCCATGGAACTGGACCGTGCGGAAAAGCGCATCGGATCGTCCCTTCAAGCTCAACCGACGATTTATGTGAGCGACAAGATCGCCTCATCTCTTGAGGGCGTTGACATGGAGCAGATTGTGATCGCTTCCGCTGCCACGGTAACGGTCGGCGAAGGGCCGGATGATGCATTCCGATTGCCGGAGGTCACTGGAGTTTCAGTGGTCACGGGTCTCGCCAACGGCGAAAAATGCGACCGCTGCTGGCGAATCGTTTCGGATCGTGGTGCGGTCGCGGCCTATCCGACGATTTGTGGGCGCTGTGCAGAGGCAGTGGCAAGTCTCGAAGAGACCGCCGCATGACCCAAACCGGGTTACGATTTTTTGGGCTTGTTACTGCTGCCGTTGTGCTGATCGCAGATCAGTTGGTCAAATGGTGGATGCTTGTTGGTGTCTTTGGCCTTGAAGGTCCGATCAGAGCGGGGACTTTCGCCCCGCAAACCAGGGTGACCGATTTTTTTAATCTGACCTTGGTTTGGAACGACGGTATCAGCTTCGGCCTCTTGGGCGGCGAAGACGCGGTCTGGATGCTTTCCGGCTTGGCCATACTGGTCTCGCTAGTGCTGCTGGTCTGGCTGTGGCGCGCCAATGGGCGGCTACTGGTTTTGTCTTTGGGGTTGATCATCGGCGGGGCGCTTGGAAACGTGGTTGACCGGCTTCGTTTTGGGGCCGTTGCCGACTTTTTAGATTTTCATGTGATGGGCTATCATTTTTTTGTATTCAATGTCGCTGATGCTGCGATCAGCATCGGCGTGGTGCTGATCGTCGTTGACAGTTTTTTCGCAGGCGCGCGCACGAACCGCGACGCCGGGCAGGCAATACCGGGAACACATTCTGGGGAGGGAGATCGTGACTAGTCGGCGTTGGCTTGGCACTGGACTGCTAGTCGCAATGACCGCACTGACAGGTGCGTGCAGCAGCGACGGCTTTAACGAGACATTCGGATTTGGGCGCAATACGCCGGACGAATTTGCGGTCGTGCCCCGGGCGCCCCTGACGGTGCCGCCTGGCATCGCCTTGCCCCAACCGACGGCCGGTATTCAGACTTTCGGAATCGGTTCGGCGTCCGAGCGCGGTGAAACGGTCGTATTCGGCGATCGCGAAGTCGTCGCGTTCAGCGATGGCGAAGTCGAAGAAATCGACGAAGTGACGGTGATCCAGGAGCAGGTCGTTTCGATCTCCCCTGGCGAATCGGCTCTTCTTTCCCAGGCCGGTGCCGGAAATGTGCAGCCGGGCATTCGTGTCGTCGTCGAGGAAGAGACCCGCGACCTTGTCGTTGCCGATGACCGTTTCATCGACAGCATTATCTTCTGGCAGACCCAGCCCGAGCCGGGCACGGTCATCGATCCGGAAGCCGAGGCACGCCGGCTAGCGGCTAACCAGGCACTTGGCCAGCCCCTGAACGAGGGGGAAGTACCGATCATCCGCCGCCGCCGCTTGGCGCCGTTCGAAGGGCTTTTCTGACCCGTTGTTTAAGCGGATTGGTTGATAGGTCACGGAAAATTGGCGCGAATTGAGGTCGATTTGCGCCGCCCCTCCCTGCCAAACCGGGTTCTCGACCCTACATAGACTAGCGACCGACCGGCGGCATGTTCATGTCCGCCGGTCGAACATGAATGCAGTCTGCTAGGGTTGAACGAATAATGAAAAACTTTGGTGCGGCGATGGTGCTGGGTACGGGCTTGCTATTGAGCGTGCCCACCGCCGCCTCTGACGATGTTCAGCGC
This sequence comes from Pseudomonadota bacterium, assembly GCA_039030175.1. Lineage (GTDB taxonomy): Bacteria > Pseudomonadota > Alphaproteobacteria > DSM-16000 > Inquilinaceae > JANQGH01. Next base: position 3,265 of record JBCCER010000045.1, on the reverse strand, counting down.
TTGTTCGATTTGGATAGCTTCACGCTGGATAACGGACTTGAGGTCGTCGTGATCGAAAACCATACGGCGCCCATCGTCACTCACATGATCTGGTATCGCGTAGGCGCGGCCGACGAGCCGCCTGGCCAGTCGGGCATCGCCCATTTCCTGGAACACATGATGTTCAAGGGGACGACCACCGACCCCGACAGGGATTTCAGCGAGGAAATCTCGCGCCAGGGAGGCAACGACAACGCCTTTACCTCTTGGGATTACACGGCCTATCACCAGACCGTCGCGGTCGAACGCTTACCGATCGTTATGGCATTGGAAGCTGACCGGATGAGGAATCTCGCGCTCGATCCGGCCGAGGTCTTGACCGAGCGTGACGTCATCATCGAGGAACGCCGCCAAAGGACTGACAGCAGCCCCAGTGCGCGGCTGGGCGAGCAGATGGCGGCGGCGCGCTATCGCAACCACCCTTACGGCATCCCGATCATCGGTTGGGAGCATGAGATGGAGACGTTGTCGATCGAGCAACTGGCCGACTTCTACGATACCTGGTACGCGCCCAACAACGCGATTGTGGTAATCTCGGGCGACATCACGGCCGAGGAGGCACGGCCGCTAGTAGAGGCGGCCTATGGCGATATCGAGGCCCGCCCCGTGCCCGAGCGCGTTCGTCCAAGCGAACCGCCGGTTGACGCGGTCACGACGATTTCCCTGTCGGACCCAACCGTAAACCAGCCACAATGGCGGCGGATCTATCGTGTGCCGTCCTACAGCAGCACGGATAGCAATGAACCCTATGCTTTGCAGGTCATGGCTGAGGTTCTGGGAGGCACGACGACGAGCCCGCTCTATCGCTCGCTGGTATTGGAGCAGCAGCTTGCTACATCGGCGGGCGCCTTTTACAGCGGCGACAATCGGGACTACGGAAGGCTCTTCCTGTTCGCCTCCCCCGCGCCCGAAACCGACCTGGCGACGCTTGAGCAGGCGCTTGACGATCTTGTCGCCGAATTCTTGAGTGAGGGGCCTGACCCGGACGACGTAGCTGCCGCAAAGCGGCGGCTGACCACTGCGGCAACGTATGCCAGAGACGGCTTCTTTGAACCCGCCCGCATCGTCGGTGCCGCCTTGTCCAACGGCGAAAGCCTTGAGGCGATTGAGGAGTGGCCATTGAGAATTGCCGCCGTGACCGCTGAAGAGACGCTTGATGTGGCGATTGGATACCTACGCCCGGAAAACGGACTGACCGGATATCTGTTGCCTGAATCGGTATCGGAGATCGCTCAATGAGCACCACTGCATCAAGATGGGCCTGGTTGATCGCCCCTTTGTTGGCGGCCGTACTGCTTTTTGCTTCGGTCCTTCCGGCGCGGGCCGTTGAGATTCAACGCATCGTCAGCCCGATGGGTATCGAGGCGTGGTTAGTCGAGGTCGACGAGGTCCCGGTGATTTCGATGTCATTCGGGTTTCGCGGCGGCACCACCCAAGACGAGCCGGGACACGAGGGCACGGCTTTTTTGACCTCCTATCTGCTTGATGAGGGCGCCGGTGATCGCGATTCCCAAACCTTCCAGGGTCTGTTGGCGGACGCGGCGGTCGAGCTACGGTTTCGAGCCGGCTACGACACCTTTACAGGATCGATGCGAACGACTGTCGGCAACGCCGACCTCGCCTTTGAGCTTTTGGCGGACGCCCTCAACCAGCCTCGCTTTGATCAGGACGCCATCGATCGCATGCGTGCGGCCCTAACATCGGAGATCCGACGCCGCGTTGCCAACCCTGGCTGGCTGAGCACACGGGCCTATTACGACCTAGCGCTGGGCGATCATCCCTATTCTCGGTCGTCTCGCGGAACGCCTGCGACATTGCCGACGATCGATCGGGCGGTTCTTCAAAGTTTCGTCGACCGTACTTTTGCAAAGGACAACCTCGTTATTGGCGTTGCCGGATCAATCGACGCGGAAACCCTTGGGCAGGTGCTGGATCACGTCTTTGGCGGACTGCCGGATCAGTCGACTTTGCGCGAGGTTCCCGAGCTATCTCTCGCCGGCGCTGGACAAACGATTCTAGTGGAACGCGAGGGCCCCCAAAGCACCTTGACGATGACTCAGCATGGGATCGAACGGTCCGATCCTGATATCTATGCCGCCTCGGTCATGAACTACATTCTTGGGGGCGGTAGTTTCGGCTCGCGCCTAACAGACGAGGTGCGCGTGAATCGTGGTCTCACCTACGGCATTTCGACCGGATTGAGCCATCTTCGGCAAGCCGATTTCTACGGCGTCGATTCCGATCTCTCCAACGAAAACGTGGCGGAGGCGATTGAGGTTATCAGGCAGCAGTGGCGCTCGATGGCTGAGGACGGTCCGACGCAGATGGAGGTCGACGATGCGATCACATATCTGACCGGGTCGTTCCCGCTGCAGTTTTCGTCCACGGAAAATGTCGCCAGGATCCTGTTGGCCATGCAGCTTTACGATCTTGGCTTTGACTATTTGGATCTCTATACGAACCGCATTTCCAGTGTGACGCGGGAAGATGTTGCCAGGGTTGCAGGCGAACTGCTCGACGAGCCGGCGCTGACAACGGTCGTGGTCGGGTCTCCGGATGTCGAAGCTCTAGCACCTGACACGATCATCCCGTATGACTCGCTAGTAAATCGGGAACTGGCCATCAACTAGACGGTTCCCGCTCCGCAGTCGGGAGAGGGGACCCCCATGCCAACCGTGACCGATTTACCTGCATGGCAGGCGCTGAAGGACCACCAAGCCAAGGTTGCGCCGCTTCATATGCGCGACCTCTTTGCCGCCGATTCCGGTCGGTTTGATCGATTTTCGCTGCGGGTCGGCGATCTGCTGTTCGACTACTCAAAAAATCGGATTACAGCAGAGACGATCGATCTCCTTATAGCGCTGGCGGAATCCGTCGATGTTCCTCGTTGGCGCGAGGCCATGTTCAGCGGCGAGCGGATTAATTCGACCGAGGGGCGTCCGGTACTGCATACGGCGCTTCGCAATCGTTCCGATCATCCGGTCTTGGTCGATGGCGTCGATGTCATGCCGGATGTGCGCCGTGTGCTCGGCCAGATGCAGGCCTTTTGCGACGCGATTCGGTCGGGCAGCTGGACCGGCCACACCGGTAAGCCGATCACCGACATCGTCAATATCGGGATCGGCGGTTCGGACCTCGGGCCGGCGATGGCGACCCGCGCGCTGACACCGTATATTCACGAGCGGCTGAGCATGCATTTCGTCTCGAACATCGACGGGACGGATAT
>JBCCER010000044.1:0-28325 GCA_039030175.1 Pseudomonadota bacterium | reverse complement strand
GGTCGTCCCACTCGGCAAGGATCTCGACCAACGCGCCCGAGGCGAGTTCGTCTGCAACCTGATAGGAGATTGCGCGCGTGATCCCCCAGCCCGCAGACGCAGCGTCGATGGCGGCGATCATCGTGTTCACGGTGAGCGCCGGATGAAGCCGCAAGGTCCGGCTGTCGCTGGCCGTGACAAACCGCCAGTCGCGCAGTCCGGTAGCACCGACCGGCAAAATGATGCGGTGGTGGCTGAGTTCCGCAGGCTTGCTCAGCATTCCTGACTTCGCAAGATATTCGGGGGCAGCGACAGTGACCAGCCGCAGATTGCCGACGCTGGTCGCGGTCAGGCTGGAGTCGGGCAGATCTCCGATACGCACGGCGACGTCCAATCCCTCATCGATGAGATCGACAATTCGGTCCACAAGCATCATCTCAGCCGTCACTTGGGGGTAGGTATCCAGATAGTCGCGAACGACCGGCGCGATGAAGCGTTGGCCGAACAGAACCGGGGCAGTGATCCGAATCTGACCGCGCGGCTCCTGATGGGCACCAGCAGCGGAGGCCTCGGCATTCTCCAGTTCGCCAAGGATGCGCTCGGCATCCGCGTAGAGCCGGCGTCCCTCCTCAGTGAGCGCAACCTGCCGCGTGGTGCGGTTGAACAGACGCACGCCAAGCCGGGCTTCTAACGAGGTCACCAGACGCGTAACGGCAGCCGGCGAAACATTGAGGCGTCGCGCTGCCCCGTTGAAGGCCCCCTCTTCAGCTACGGCAACCATCGTGCTTAGTTCGCGAAACCGATCCATGGTTCCAATTTCCGAAACAATATATTGAACTTTTCGCATATTCCGCCGTCTGACGGAAGAATTATCTTCTCGCCACGGCCATCAAGAGCCGACGAAATCGACACACTGACAGGAGATAGTTATGTCCCACCGGCTCAAAACAGCACTAGTGGCCGCACCATTTGCGTTCGCCGTCGCTGCGTCGCAAGCGACCCCAGCCACGGCACAGGCCGTCCAACCCGCAAGTCTGACAGTCGAAGACCATCAGGTTCGCTATCGATCCGCCGAAATCGACGGAATTGAAATTGCCTACCGGGAGGCCGGAAGCTCGGACAGGCCAACAGTCCTTCTGCTGCATGGGTTTCCGACATCATCACACATGTTCCGTAACCTGATCCCCGAATTGGCGGAGGACTATCATGTGGTCGCGCCTGACTATCCTGGCTTCGGCGCCTCCGCAGCACCGCCTGCCGAGGAGTTCGACTATTCGTTCGACACGATTGCCGAATTGGTTACCGGGCTGATCGATGAAATCGGCGTCGATCGCTATGTCGTGTATCTCATGGATTATGGCGCGCCGGTCGGTTACCGCATGTTTGCCGACGACCCCGAGCGAGTCGCGGGATTCGTCATTCAAAATGGCAATGCCTATGCGGAGGGGTTGGAGAAGTTCTGGGACCCGCTGCGCGTCTACTGGGGCGACCCGTCCGAGGAGAACGCAGCACCGCTACGCGCCTTCCTGACCCTGCCTGGCACCATCTGGCAGTACACGCAAGGTGTCCAAAACCTCGAACTGATCAGTCCGGACGCTTACTGGCATGCCCAATACGGCCTTGACCGACCCGGCAATCAGGAAATCCAGCTGGAGCTGTTTTACGACTATCGCACCAATCTTGATCTCTATCCCGAATGGCAGGCGTTATTCCGCAACCATCAGCCGCCGGCGCTGTTGGTCTGGGGTCAGAACGATCCGATTTTCCCCGCCTCCGGGGCCTACCCCTACCGGAATGATCTGGAGGATCTTGAGTTCCATCTGCTCGACACCGGCCATTTCGCGTTAGAGGACTTCGGGCCCTTCATCGCGGAAAGGATGTTGGCATTCCTCGATCGATTGGAGTTTTGAGCACCCGTCGCCAAAGAGGCTGCCCAGGTTTCGCGGCCAAGGCGGCCGATTTGCTTCTTAAGGCTAACGCGGCCCCTCACCGGACTGCGTCAGCCATTCGGCGGTCAGCAAACTCATACCGGCTGACCCTCGGATCATATTGTTGCCGACTAGGACGAACCGCCAGTCCAGAACCGGGCATGCGCGCAATGCGCCGATGGTGATCGCCATACCGTCAGCCGCATCGCTGTCCGGTCTTACGCTGGGTCGGTCGGGCATATCCACCACGCGAATGGGTTGGGCAACAACGCTAGGCAGATGCCTCAGTTCGGGCGGTACACAGTAGCCGCGCCAAGCAGCCACCAGATCCTCCGCCATCACGCTGCCTGAGAGGCGCATCGAGACCATCAGCGTGTGGCCAACCCGAACCGGCACGCGGGCGGCCTGGACCGATATCGCGGGCGGCTTGTCAAACAGGCGCGCAATCTCGTGCTCGAGCGCCAATTCTTCGCCCCTTAGATGGGGATAGACATTGTCGATCATCAAAAGCGACGGCGGCCCCGGTAGATCGGCACCCGAAATGGCCTGAAGGCAAGTCATCGTCACCGCGTCGATCTCTGCCAGCGGTCGTAATGCGGCGAGTGCCAGTGCGAGCATCACCGTGGTGCAATTCGGCGTCGCCACCAGCGGCGAGTCTGGCGGCTCAATGGTCAATTCCGGGATAACAAGCGGCACATCTTCGGCAAGCCGCAAATCTTCACCATGGGTGACGACACGGGCACCCATGGCCGCACAGGCGCGATCGGTGGGCCCAGACTCGCCGTCAGGCAAAACCGACAAAACCAAGGTGTCGGGACCGGTTAGCTGGGCCAGACTTGCCGGATCGCCAGTGCGATGAGGAATGGATGCGAGTTCATGCGGCATGGGATCGGCCAATGCCCATTCGCAGGCTTCCGCAAAGGGTCTCTCTGCCTGCGGCAACCCGAGATCACCGAGTGCCGTCACCGTCAACCAGGGGTGTCCGACAAGGCGCGAAAGCAATGTCTGCCCGATGATGCGCTTGGCACCCAAAACGACGACCGATGTCATCAAATCTCCGATCTATTTGGCTTGAAGCCTAATCGCGGGACTTGTCCTCCCACTGTTGGCGGGCACGAGCGGCATGATACTTCTCACGAATATCAGCGATATCGACCGAGGGCTTGGGCAACTGCAAGTCAAGATCAACCATCGCGCCCTTGATGATGTGGGAGATGGCGAGGTTGCGAAACCATTTGTAATTGGCCGGAATAACATACCAAGGCGCGTGTTCGGTCGAGCATCGATGCAACATCTCCTCATACGCCGTGATGTAGTCATCCCAGAGAAGACGTTCTGAGTAGTCCGATTCGCTAATTTTCCAGTGCCGGCTCTCGTCATCAAGGCGGCGCTCGAACCGCTCAAGCTGCTCATCCTTTGAGATGTAGAGGAAGAATTTGAGAATCTTGGTACCGTTGGCAGCCAATAAGCTCTCGAAGTCATTGATCTGATCGTAGCGCGGGCGCCAGACGTCTTCAGGCACCAGACCGTGGACGCGAACGATTAGCACATCCTCGTAGTGCGACCGGTTGAACACGGACACCTGGCCCCGAGCCGGGGCGCGCAAATGGACCCGCCAAAGGAAGTCGTGTCTGCGCTCCAACGTGCTGGGCTGCTTGAAGCCGAACACGGAGCAGCCTTGCGGGTTCATGGCCCTGATAACATGGCGGCACACGCCGTCCTTGCCGGCAGCATCGATGCCCTGTAGCACAATGAGCAAACAATGGTGTTGCTCTGCATAGAGCAGGTATTGCAGCGCGCGGATGTCGTCGAGCAGACGGGCGGTTTCCGCGAGCGCATCGCCTTTCGACAGTCCATCGCCGCGATAGGTGGGATCGATATCGCCGAGCCGAACCTTGGAACCGGGTTCGATTCTCAGTTTTTGGCGATAATCCATCCCGCCATCCCCCGCACATCATGGTTCGAGTCATCCTAACCCGAGCGAAGGGGCTATGTCGCGGATACGACCGAGCCCTAATCCGGGCTCGGTCGCAGATAGACGGTCAGAGTACCTCGTCGCGCAGCCAGTCTGACAGGTTGCGGCCGATGGCTTCGGGCTCATCTTCTTGCAGATAGTGGACGCCGTTGCCAACAAAGCGGGATTGAAGGTTGTTGAAGTTCTCAGCCATCCAGGCGACCGCCTTCGGCGGCGTGATGGCACCCGGCGAAGCATAAAGCACCAGCTTGGGCTGTTCGGCGTTCACCAGCCACTCACCTATCGCCTCGACCACCGCGACGTTGCGCGCCGGCTCGCCGCCGATCGGAATCTCGTTTGGCCAGACATAGATCGGCTCGCGATCCGCCGCATCAACGAAGGGTGCACGATAGGCATCCATTTCCGCGTCCGACAGTGGGCGCAAAACGGCTTGAGGCATCAACTCTTCAATGAAGAAGTTCTGATTGATGTTGAGTTCGCGCCCCTGTTCAGGATCGCGAAAGGCGCGGAAAAGATCCTCGTACGGCCCCATCGATGCCAGCGACGGCATTGGGAAAACTGGCGGCGTCAATGCCTCCATGAAGGCAACCGCCGCGACATTGTCGGAATGGTTGGCGGCGTAATAAAGACCGAGGGCCGAGCCCCAGTCATGAACCACCAAGGTCACGTCTTCGAGGCCCATCTCGTCGATGAAGCCTTCGACATAGTCGTAATGATCTTGGAAGGTGTAGGCGTCCTCAACCTTGTCCGACTGACCGAAACCGACGAGATCAATGGCGATCGCACGTCCTTGGTCGCTGACATAGGGGATGATGTTGCGCCACAGATAGGACGAGGTTGGGTTGCCGTGGAGAAATAGGATCGGGCTGCCCTCTCCTTGTTCGACATAATGGATGCTCGCACCGTCGACGTCGACGAAGTGCGACTCGTAAGGAAACTCTGCTGACGGCGCGGTGGGCACTTGCGCATTCGCGGTGGCGGCCATGGCCGCCACCAGGCCTGCGGCCAACATCAGAAGGGACAACGGCTTCATGATTGATCTCTCCTCGATCAGGTTGAGAAAAAGGTTGGCCTCCGGTGATCAATGTCAGTGCGTGACATGTTTCGACACTGATCGTTGTCATAAATCTCAAAAAACTCAGTAAAGCTGGGCCATAGCGGTTTCCACGACGTCCGATACAACGGCGTGGTCCGAGCCTGCCCGCCCCAGCACGCAGACACTTTGCAAAACCCCGACGAGAAAGTTGGCCTGACGATCGATATCGGTGTCTGCCGGGATCTCCCCGCTCGCGACCGCTTCGCTTAAGGCAAAGGCGAAGGCGCGCCGCGCCTGGTCAAAAAAGAGCAGTACCTGCTCGGCGGCCATCGGATCGTCCGCAGCCCTCTCCAACGCCGTATTGCAGATTAGACAGCCCATGCGAGCCTCCTCAGTCTCGGAATGAGAGGCAAGGCCGCGCAGAAAGTTCCCTATAGAAGTCACACCCGCGCCCGGCTCCATCAACGGCGCCAAATTTCGTGCACTCAGAATTCGTCGATAGGCCTCTAGGGCTCTTAGGAACAGGTCGTGCTTGTCGTGGAACGTTCGATAGAGACTCTTGCGTCCAACACCTGTCTCAAGCTCCAAGTCGGCGATGGAAGTCGCTTCGAAGCCCTTGCGCCAGAACACAAGCATGGCCTTTTCGACGGCCTCGCTCGGTTCAAACTCCAATGATCGCGCCATCCGATCCCCTTTCGACAACGATCAGTGTCGTATTAGGCACAAGTTGTCAAGCGCCGAGATCGATTCTTGGCCTCAAGACTGAAATGCTTCGACCGCTGGCCAACCTTAAGAAGACGCAACTCTTGCAGGGTCTAGTAGGGAGAGACCGGGAACGTTTTGCCGACAGAATACGCATGCGACGGCGCACGGCCGCGACCTCGCAAGGCGGGGTTCACAACGGCGGCCGCAAGATCGCGATAGTGGCGAAGGATGGCGATGCGTAGCGAACTCGTGAATCCGGAATAGTGAGCCTTTGTTCGATTCACTTCCGTGCAGAATTCATGCACCGTCATGCTCCGCCGGTCGCAGATCTCTTGCAGACACCGCCAGGTATAGCCATCAAGCTTAACGCTTGTCCGGCGTCCCTCGACCATGACGTTCCGACATTCAAGGCCACTCATCTCAACACCTCGTCCTATGAGCGACCCCGGCTAACCAGGAGACTTGGCCACCCCAAAACCGCGAGTCACTTAAAACGTTTTGGGATGACCATCTCGACATGCCGCCGCCAATCGATAACCTACTCACGTTTGACCCCAACACCGATTTTCCGATCAGCCCCGCATAGCTGTGTCGACATAATGGCGGCCTCAGGAAATTCTTGAAATTTAGATTAGTCAACTAGACTATTGATATCGTGAATATCACGTCGCTAGACCTCAATCTGCTGAAGGTTTTCGAGGCGCTGGCCGAGGAGCGCAGCGCGACGCGTGCAGGCGCGCGGGTCGGCCTGACACAATCATCCGTCAGTAACGCGCTAAACCGGTTGCGCCAAGTATTTGGCGATGACCTGTTCGTGCGCACGCCGCAAGGCATGATGCCGACACCACGCGCCCTGGCGCTTGAGCAGCCGGTCCGATCGGCACTCAATGGCCTGCGCGATGCCCTTACCGATTCGGCGGGATTCGACGTGGCGACCACGACCGGCAAAGTCCGCATCGCCACCTCGGACATCTTAGTGGTCGCACTCGGATCCCGGTTGTTGCGCGCGATTACAAGCGTTGCGCCCGGCGTTGACCTTCGCTTCCTACCGCTCGACAAGCGAACGGTCTTCGGCGAATTGGACGAGGGACGAATCGATTTCGCGATCGGCACGTTCGGCCAATACCCTCAGCGGCTGTTTTCCCGCGCGCTAATGCCCGACAGGTTCATCTGCGCCGCGCGCCGAGGACATCCCGCCCTGGAGGGCGGCCTCACGCTGGATCGCTTTACCGCCTATCCGCATGTCCTGATGTCGTTGATGGGCGATGATCGAGGTGCCGTCGATACCGCATTGGCCGAGATTGGTCGGTCTCGCCGAGTTGGCGTTACGGTCGGCCATTTTCTTTCCGTACCGACCATGCTGGCAGAAACAGACTACCTATCAGCAGTGCCGGCGTCAGCAAGACAGATCATGATGGCCGACGGCCTTTGCGAGACCGCCGAACTGCCGATCAAAATGGCCGACTGGACGGTCGAACTGCTGTGGTCGCGTCGGGCGGACACCGACCCCCTACAGTCCTGGGCGCGCAACCGGCTTGTGGACATCATATCGACCCGAACGGGACCGCCGAATTCTAGCCCGACGCCAGACGCGCCCTGACCCGCTTGGCGAGATCGTGTAAAACACGGTCTCGCAGCCCCAATTCATCGAGGCGGGCGACCGTGTTGAACAGATACTCAGGATTTTCGCCGGATTCGCCCACTCCCTGGGCCACCAGTTCGGTCAGAATTGCTGGGTCGTGCTCGGCGCAGTATTGGCGATGCCGAGGGTCGGCGACAAAAGTACCGGCGAGCACGCGGCGGCCATCAAGATCGATCTGCGTCATGATCGGCCGATAGACGCCGCTGACCATCTCGCGCCGCCAAAGGTTTTCCGTCACCTCGCGAACATTGTCGGCCGCAACCCGAAACGCCATGCCGTGGCACGATCCACCACGGTCAAGGCCGAGAACCAGGCCTGGCTTGCTCGGCGTACCGCGGTGGCGGAAGGAATAGATACAAAAACGCCGATGATATCCGTATAGGCGCGCCTTGCAGGATTCGACCGCATCGAAACCGGGCTTCCACATCAGGGAACCGTAGCCGAAAACCCAGAGTTCGCTGCCCTCGTCGACGAAGTATTCGACAGGCGGCATCGGATCGATGGCCGGTGTCCGTTCCGCCGCTCCTGAGATGTTGGCCCGCATGGTCACGCGGTATCATCCGGTGGCGCCGGGATGTCATCTTGCTTGGCTTCCACCACACCCCTCCGGATTGCCCTAGTTTCGGCAAACCGCTGCTCCAGCAGGTCGCCCTGCCCCCGCCGGATCGCCCGCTGAAGGGCCGTCAGATCCTCGTTGAAGCGTTGGATGATCTCGAGCGTCGCGTCCTTGTTATTCAAGAAAACGTCCCGCCACATGACCGGATCGGAGGCGGCGATCCGGGTGAAGTCCCGAAAGCCGGTAGCCGCAAATCGGATGACGTCGCTTTTGATATCCTCGGCGAGATCGACGGCCGTACCGACGATCGTGAAGGCGATCAGATGCGGCAGATGGGAGGTGATTGCGAGGACCTTGTCGTGCCGGTCGGCGTCCATGGTCTCGACCATCGACCCCATGGCGCCCCAAAAGTCCGCCAGTCGTTCGACAGCCGCCTGATCGGCGCCATCGGGCGGCGTCAAGATGAGGTAGCGACCCTCGAACAGGTCGGCAAACCCAGCCTCGGGCCCTGACTGCTCGGTCCCCGCAAGCGGATGGCCCGGCACCAGGTGCACCCCATTGGGTGTCACTGGTAGAAGATCGCGCAGCACACACCCCTTGACCGACCCTACATCGCTTAAGACGGCACCTGGCTTCAAGGCCGGGGCGATCTCGGCGCCGATCTCGGCATAGGTTCCCACGGGCGTGCAGATGATGACGCAATCGGCATCTTGAACCGCCGCCGTGGCGGACCCCGCCGTTCGGTCGACGAAACCAAGACGCTCTGCCGTGGCCCGGGTCTTAGCGCTGCGGGCATAGCCGACGATCTCGCCGACTAAGCCCTTTTCCTTGCAGGCCCACGCGATCGACGAGCCGATCAGGCCAAGGCCGATCAGCGCCAGGCGCTGAAAATGAAGCGGTTCGTTCATATTGGATCAGTTCAAATATTCGGCGATCGTGTCGACGACCAAGCGCATCTCATCCTCGTCGCCGATTGACAGGCGCAAACAGGTCGGCAGCCCATAGGCCCCCATCTGGCGGACCAGAATGCCGTTTTGCTTCAGGAATTGCCGCGCCGCTTCTGCATCCTTGCCGTCCAGACCGGCAAAATCGACCAGCAGGAAGTTGGTCACGCTAGGATAGACGTTCAAACCAAGATCGGATAGCCGCTCGGAAGTCCAATCCCGCCAGATCGCATTGTGCGTTCGGCTGGCGTCCTGAAACGCAACATCGTTCAGTGCCGCAACCGCTGCCGCCTGGGCCGCCGAGTTGACGTTGAACGGTCCGCGCACACGGTTGAGCACGTCGGCCAACTCCGGCGTGCAATAGGCCCAGCCAAGACGCAGTCCGCTCAGGGCATACATCTTCGAGAAGGTCCGGGTCATGACCACATTGCGACAGCGATCGACCAGGTCGGCGCCGGCCGAATAGTCGTTGCGAACGACGTATTCGGCATAGGCCGCGTCGATCACCAAGAGCACATGGGGCGGCAGCCCAGCTTGCAGGCGCTCCATCTCTTCAACGGTGAGGTAGCTGCCCGTCGGGTTGTTCGGATTGGCAATGAACAGCAGCTTAGTCCGGTCGGTTACCGTGGCCAGCAATGCGTCGACATCGGATCGCAGACCAGTCTCCGGTGCCACCACGGGCTTTGCGCCTGCTGCCTGCGCCGCCAACGCGTACATCAAGAAACCATGCTGACTGTAGACGACCTCGTCACCGGGGCCGGCGTGGGCGTTAACCAGAAGGCTGATCAGTTCGTCGGAGCCAGCCCCGCAAACGATGCGCTCAGGATCGAGTCCGAAATGGGCGCCCAGGGCCTGCCGCAATTCGGTCGCCCCCCCGTCAGGATAGCGAAAGATATCGGTCGCCATCTCCTGATAGGCATCAATGGCTGCCTTGCTCGGCCCCAGCGCCCCTTCGTTTGAGGCTAGGCGGATCACGTGACCCAAGGTCCTATTGGGCTCAGCCTCGGCCTCGCCACCCTTGTAGGGCTTGATGTCCATAATGCCGGGGCGGGGCATGGGTGCGGTCATTGCTCAGTTCCTCTTTGGCGCACTGGCAGGTCGAATTCCGTGCTCCGCGTTAGCGATCTTCGCTGCAGCCTCATTGTTAATCATGAACAGACCGGAGATCGCGAAATCGCACTTTGCGTTCGCCTGTCGTACGGCTCTTGGAAGACGGATGGAGTGCATGGAACTGGGTAAATTGGGGCTGCAAGGGCGGCTAGCAATAGCGATGGGGCCGTCCGAAATCAAAGAAAAGGACAGGTTGTTCGACGGTAGATCTGCATTGCATCCAACCCCCATCCCAGCTTTGCTGTCAATTGCATTGGCGGAAGCCGCCATCTTTCTGCTAAGCCCCACTCATACGACATCATATTGGCAATTTGAGCCAGCGCACTTACATCGGTGCCAGATCGGCACGATCGACCATCACGGATTAATAAACGGGGGGCATCAGCCAGTGACTAAATCCGAAATAACCCGTCTGCAGGCTTATCTACGCGCCACTTTCGGTAATACCAACCTGCACGTCCATGCGCGGACGACAAAGGACGACTCGGTGGAAGTCACCCTGGGCGAAGAGTTCATTGGCGTGATCTTCAAGGACGAAGAAGACGGCGAAACCTCTTACGCCTTCCAAATGGCCATCCTGGATATCGATCTGCCGCAGATCGTCGAATAGGCGACCCAAAACAATCGCAATCAAACGCGCGGTGGATCCATTTCGCGGCGCGAAGTCTGGGCAACGGCGCCGCCGGGGACCGGGATCAGCAACGGTCGCCGGCGCCGAACATGGCCTGGCATGGCGCGCTGGTAGATCTGTTTGCTGGCCTCGACCATCACGACACCGGCAAAACGCGGGAACCAGCGAGAACCGATCCGTTCCCAAGCGGCGGCGCTTCGGATCATGAAGCGCGATCGAAACGGCGGCACATAAAGGGCACGGGCCACCTGCTCCGGCACGAAATGATGGTCGCGCAACAGACGCTGGAGTTGGGCCGCGCTGTAGGGGTGACCGTGTCCGAAGGGCGTGCGGTCAACCCGCGACCACAGGCCACGACGTCCCGGCACGACCACCAAAAGCCGGCCGCCGCCTGCAAGCACGCGCCAGCTTTCGCGCAACAGTCCGGCCCAGGATTCCGTTACTTCCAGCGAATGCACCAACATGACCCGGTCAAAGGTCATGTCGGCAAATGGCAGTTCCATGTCTTCGGACAGGGCGACACAGTTGGGCCGACCCTTCGGCCAGCGCACCACCCCTTGACGCGCCGGCATAATGGCCACCGCGCGTTCAGCCTCGTCGGCAATGCCGCGCAGGTAGGGTGTAGCATAACCAATGCCCAGCACGGACTGACCACGCTGGTCAGGCCAAATGGACCGCAGCCTTTTGCGCACCATGCGCTGGGCGACATGGCCCAAGGGCGCGTCGTAAAATTGGCGCAGATCGACAACGTCACTGTACATCGCGGCCCTACTCTATCAGATTTGGGGATCAAAAACCCCGATTCAGCGGAGGAACGGCCATGCCCGGGCTCGATATCGAATTGATTCCGGCTCTAAGCGACAATTACATCTATTTGATACACGACACAGCGTCCGGCACCGTTGCCATCGTCGACCCTGGCGAGGCGGGACCGGTGATCGAGCGGCTGGAGCGCGAAGGGCTGGCGCTAGATCTCATCCTCAACACGCACCATCACGCCGACCATATCGGCGGCAACAAGACGCTCAAGGAGCGCTACGGCGCGCAGATCATCGGACCGGCCGCCGACGCACATCGGATCGCCGACCTCGACCAAATGGTGTCGGAAGGCGATACCATCTGCGTTGGCAACACGGCCGCGACCGTGTTTGAAACGCCAGGCCACACCAGCGGACATATCGCCTTTTGGTTCGCCGAAGACGACGCGCTGTTTTGCGGCGACACGCTGTTCTCCATGGGCTGCGGCCGGGTTTTCGAAGGTACGGCGGAGCAGATGTGGACCAGTCTAGCGAAACTGCGGACGTTGCCGGACTCAGTTCAGATCTATTGCGGCCATGAATACACACAGTCGAACGCGCAATTTGCGGCAGCAATCGAACCAACGAACGACAGTGTTGCCGAGCGCCTGCGCGAGATCGAGAAAAAGCGGGCCGCCGACAAACCGACCATCCCGGCAACGCTGGGCCACGAAAAGGGCAGCAACCCGTTTTTGCGCGCTGATGATCCGACATTGGCCGCCGCGATCAACATGGCCGGTGCCGATCCGGTCGACATCTTCGCCGAGGTCAGAGGCCGAAAGGATCGCGCCTAAACACAGCAATACACTTTCCGTAACTCGACCTTAGGAATCCAGCCCCACATGAGCATGAAACTGCGCGCGAGCATGACCTCGCCCTACGCCCGGAAAGTACGGGCGATGCTGATCGAAACCGGCCTAGACAAAAGCACAGAGGTGATCGACACCGACCCGTGGTCGCCGGAAACGGACCTGCCGAACGATAATCCGCTCGGCCGGGTACCGACCCTTATCTTGGAGGACGGCACCAGTCTTTACGACAGCCGAACGATCTGCGAGATCCTGGACGGTATGCATAACGGTCACCGCCTGTACCCGAGCGGCGGTGATGAGCGGACTGACGCCCTGCTATTCCTGGCCCTTGGCGATGGCATGTGTGACACGCTGATCCACAGAGTGGTCGACCGCCGCCGGCCGGAAAATCTGCAATCCACCGACTGGCAGGCACGGCAGGTCGTCACGCTGAACCGCTGCCTTGACCATTTGGAAGGCATCGTGGATCAGCTCGAAGGCCCGGTCACCATCGGCACGCTCGCGGTCTCGGTGGCGCTTGGCTATATCGACCTGCGCGGGGCCGATTTGAACTGGCGCGCCAATCACCCCAAGCTGGCAGCCTGGCAGGCGACGATGGAGCAGCGGCCATCGATCGACGCGACCCGGCCGCCGGAGGGCGCCTGACAACACGTGACGGCATCGTCGAAACAGGGAACCATTGGCTGGGGGATTGCTGCGGCGGTCGCCGCCTTCGGCTGCTTTGCAAGCGCCGACGCAACGATCAAATGGCTGAGCGACGAGTTCGCGGCGCTGCATTCACTCTTCATCGGTACGATGGCTGCCTTCGTGCCCGTATGCATCTTCTTGAAGGTATCCGAGGGTCGGATATTCGTCCGACCACGCCATCCGTTCTTAACCGCCATGCGGGCCCTGACGATCACGATCAGTGCGGCCTGTATTGTTACGGCAGTCACGCTAATGCCACTGGCCGACGCCTATTCTCTGCTCTTCACCGGCCCCCTGATCGTCACGGCGCTTGCCGGACCGGTGTTGGGCGAGCGTGTGGGATGGCATCGCTGGGCGGCGGTGCTTGTCGGTTTTGTCGGTGTTCTAGTCATCTTGCGCCCGGGCATCACCGAAATCGGATTGGGCCATGTTCTCGCACTGGGCGCCGCGATCACCTTCGCTGCCTCCAGCTTGATCCTTCGATACATCGGCAACATTGAATCGATCTCAGCGCTGCTGATGGTCTTGCTGATCACGACGGAGATTGTGGCCCTGCCCTTTGCCCTGTTCGACTGGCAGCCGCTTCATCTGCGCGCGGTCGTCCTGATGTGCATCTCCGGCACGCTGGCTGGCTGCGCCAACATCTTCACGGTGATGGCGTTTCGGCTTGCGCCGGCTGGCGTGGTTGCGCCGTTTATGTATAGCCAGATGATCTGGGGCCTGATCTTGGGTCTGCTCCTGTTCGGCGACTGGCCTGACGAGTACACGATGATCGGTGCCGCCGTGATTATCGGCAGCGGGCTGTTCTTGCTTTATCACGAGACCCTTCAGCGCCGCCGGCGCCACAGCTCCAAACCAGCCAAGGCGGCACCGCCGACGATCAGTACGAACGCGACGACAACGGTGAACTCCAGCCGGCCATATCCGAACAAAATCAACAACAGCGTAGACAACAGCGGCGCGCCATAGGCCATGGCCCCGAGGGTTCTGATGTCGCCATGCTTGACGCCATAGTCCCAAACGAAGAACGCGACGCCTACCGGGCCTAGCCCAAGGCAAACCACGCCCAGCCAGCCGATGCCAACGGGCCAGACGGAAGTCTCTAGTGCCAGATGGCAAACGAGGCCGAGAATGGCCGTCACCCCGCAAAACCAGCCGACGGCGTCGGTCGGCACATGACCGATGCGGCGATTGAGGACTGAGTAGACCGCCCATACCAAGGCCGCCATGAACGCCGAGCCATAGCCCAGCAAATGTTCCGATGATGCGGTGAACGAGTCGACGCCAATTAGAAAGGCCGCTCCGGCAACGCCCATCCCAACGCCCGCCACATGATACCAGTGCAGGCGCATACCGGGCAGAAGCGCTGAAAAAACCACAATCAGCAGCGGCCAGAGATAGTTGATCAGACTGGCCTCAACCGGTGGCGCGTAGCGCAATGCCGAGAAGAAAAAGAAGTGGCTGCCGAAGAGACCGCCGATGGCGAGCGCCCAGGCTATTGCTGGCTGTTTTAGCGATGATCGCGGCGAGCGGCCTGACGCGGCTGTCCACACCATGCCAACCAAGAACGCGATGGTGAACGCCATGGCGACCAATTGGAAGGGTGGGATGTCGCCGGCCAGCTTGGTAAACAGCGACAGCGTCGACCAAGCGAGCACCGCAACGCCCCCAATCAGCGTCGCGCTACGAATGGCAGCCGCGTCGGTCACTACGCCGCCAGACGGAACGTCAAAGGCTTTCTGCCGCGCCTTGGACCGGTGCCGCCAACTTTTGCGCACGATCGAGCCTCGAACGCTCAATTACCTCACGGGTCTGCGGCCAGGCCACCAGCTGTTTCATTTCGGCAAGGTTGGCCCAGCGAGCATCCTGCGCATCGTCACCCGGCGTCACTTCGCCGCCAACGAGTTCTGCCAAAACATCAATGATTGTGTAGTGATACGCGATCGCGCCGTCGGGATCGCGAACGATATTGTCGACGGCGGTTAGAATCGCGGCCGGGCGGACGGTCAGCCCGGTTTCTTCCAAGACTTCTCTGGCAGCGGCTTCAAACAAGGTCTCACCCAATTCCTGGCTGCCACCCGGCAGGCTCCATTCCCCCTTACCGGGCGACTTTCCGCGTTGGATCAACAGCACGCGGTCGTCGCTCCAGACGACCACGCCCACACCGATGCGCGGACGATCAAATGGCGCGCTTGAAGGGGTATCACCGCTCATCTCCCCACCCTGGCGTGCCGCGTCGATCTGCGCAAGGTGGGTACCTTTACTGAATCGGGCATAGCCGGTATCCCCAAGACGATGGAACCGATCGTCAATGCGGACAGCCAGCAACGACGCTTGCTCAGCCGTAACCGGATGGCTGCCACAGGCCTGCTGATCGCCGCGGCTGTGGCTTTCATCGCGCTTAGCCTGGCTCAAGACCCGCAGAATTTCTGGATCTCTTGGGGACGGGCGGCGACTGAGGCGGCGATGATTGGCGCCCTGGCCGATTGGTTTGCCGTCACGGCCCTGTTCCGCCGGCCCATGGGTCTGCCGATCCCGCACACCGCCATCGTGCCGCGCCACAAGGACCGAATTGCCGAAGGGCTGGGCGGCTTTATCGAAAAGAACTTCTTGGAGCCGACCCTGATCGCGCGACGGTTGGAGGCAGCGGACCCTGCGGAGAAACTGGCTCGGTTCCTGAACGACGAGACGAACGGCGCAATCGTCGCCGACAGGATCGCCGAGGGCATCACGCCGATGATCGGCGGCCTCGACAGCGACGAAATGCGCACGCTGTTCGCGCAGACGCTGGATGAGCAGCTACGGCGTGCCCGGTTTAGCCTGCTTGTTGGCCGCATCTTAGAGGTCGTTCTTTCCGGCAATCACCATGCCGTCTTGATCGATCGTCTGACCCAGGCCGGCCACCATTATCTCGATCGGCACGAAAAGGACATTGAGCAGGCGGTCGAGAAGCGCACGGCCTGGTGGATGCCGCGTCAAATCGATCGCCGCATGGCAAAGGGCATCACGGGTGCGCTGCGCGACTGGCTGAATGAATTGTCCCAGCCCGGCACTGTGACGCGCAGCAGGCTAGAGGAAGCGCTGCGCCGCTACGCCTATGATCTGCGACAGCAAACACCGGTCAATGTGAAGGCCCAACGGGATGTCGAGGCAGCCAAGGACCGGCTGTTAGAGCAGCCTGAAATCAAGGCGGTGCTGGGCGATTTGTGGGATGGCCTCAGAAGCGCGGTAGCCTCGGATCTGGCCGACACCAACTCGCACACGCGCAAAGCCGTTCGCACGGCTCTGAACGGCCTCGCCGCCGTCCTTGAACGAGATGAAGACGCTAGGCACGAGGTCAATCAGATCACGGTTGCCTTGGTTGAGGCGTTGGTTGTGCCATCGCGCGCGGCAATCGGCCGGTTCGTTTCCGACGTGGTCAAAGGTTGGGACACGGCGACCGTCGTCGATCGCATGGAATTGGCGGTTGGCCCGGACCTGCAATATGTCCGGATTTCAGGAACCATCGTCGCCACCCTGATCGGCTCGGCGATCTTCTTTATCGACCACCTGCTTTTGTAACAAAAACGGCGCAGCCATGGGCTGCGCCGTTTCGACCGTTCTGGGTGACCGGATCAGTACATATGCTGGCCGCCATTGATCGACAGGGTTGAGCCGGTGATGAAGCCGGCATTGTCGTCAACCAGGAAAACGACGCCGCGCGCGATCTCCTCGGCATGGCCAAGGCGGCCGACCGGGATTTTCGCGACGATTTTTTCAAGCACATTCGGCGGCACGGCGCGGACCATGTCGGTGTCCATATAGCCGGGCGCGATGGCGTTCACGGTGATGCCCTTGCCGGCACCCTCTTGGGCCAGCGCCTTGGTAAAGCCATGCATACCCGACTTGGCGGCGGCATAGTTCACCTGGCCGTACTGGCCGGCTTGGCCGTTGATCGAGCCGATATTAACGATCCGGCCGAAGCCACGGCCGCGCATGCCGTCTATCACATTGCGGCACATGTTGAAGCAGGAGCCGAGATTGGTGTCGATCACCGCCTGCCAATTGTCGTGGGGCATCTTGTGCAAGGTGCCATCGCGGGTGATGCCGGCATTGTTGACCAGTACCTCGACCGGGCCAAGATCGGCCTCGATCTCTTCGACCGCTGCCTTACAGGCATCGAAATCGCTGACGTCGCATTTGTAGACGGAGATGCCGGTGGCGTCCTTGAACTTTGCCGCCGCCTCGTCATTGCCGCCATAGATGGCGGCGACATTGTATCCCTGATCCTTCAACGCGACGGAGATCGCCTCCCCCAAACCGCGTGTTCCGCCGGTTACGATCGCTACTCTTGCCATATCAATGTCCCCGTAATGATGTTTGTCGCGCTATTCCGATTGGCTGGTCCGACTGCCTGGTCCGGGCTTAGTCGCGCTCAACGCACATGGCGATGCCCATGCCGCCGCCGATGCACAGTGTGGCCAAGCCCTTCTTGGCGTCCTGCTTCTGCATCTCGTGCAGCAGCGTCACCAGAACGCGGGCGCCCGAGGCGCCGATGGGATGGCCGAGCGCGATGGCGCCGCCATTGACGTTCACCTTTTCCGTATCCCAGCCGAGGTCTTTGTTCACCGCGCAGGCTTGGGCAGCGAAGGCCTCGTTGGCCTCGATCAGGTCAAGGTCTTCGGGTTTCCAGCCGGCCTTTTCCAAGGCGCGGCGGCTGGCCGGGATCGGGCCGGTGCCCATATAGGCCGGATCGACGCCGGCGGTGGCCCAGCTCACGATACGGGCGAGCGGCGTAATGCCACGCTTGGCCGCGTTTTCGGCCGTCATCAGTACCGCAGCGGCCGCGCCGTCATTGATGCCCGAGGCGTTGCCGGCCGTCACGGTGCCATCCTTGGCAAAGGCCGGACGCAGGCGCGAAAGTTTCTCTACCGTGCTGTCGGGCTTCGGGTGCTCATCGGTGTCGACGGTGATCTCGCCCTTCCGGGTCGAATAGGTGACCGGGACGATCTCGTCCTTGAATTTGCCGGCTTCCATGGCAGCGCCGGCCTTGCGCTGGCTGTTGGCAGCGAAGCTGTCCTGCTCGTCACGGGTGAGCTGCCATTTCTCGGCAATGTTCTCGGCCGTGTTGCCCATGTGATAGCCGTTAAAGGCATCCCACAGACCATCCTTGATCATGGTGTCGACCAGCTTCGCATCACCCATCTTCTTGCCGGTTCGCATCTGCATGGCGTGTGGCGCTAAACTCATGCTTTCCTGACCGCCGGCAACCACGATGTCGCTGTCGCCGACTTGGATGGCCTGGCTGGCCAAGGCCACTGTCCGCAGCCCAGAACCGCAGAGTTGGTTGACGCCATAGGCCGTGCGCTCAACCGGGATGCCGGCACCCACGGCCGCCTGGCGGGCGGGATTTTGGCCCTCGGCGGCGGTCAGGACCTGACCCAAGATGACTTCGTCGACCTCGGCGGCATCGACGCCGGACCGCTGCAAGACTTCCTTGATGACGGCCACCCCAAGCTCGTGGGCTGGCAAGGTGCTGAGGGCACCGTTGAACGTGCCGATGGGGGTACGGGCGGCGCTGGCGATGACGACGTCGGACATGGATGGAATCTCCCTTAGGTAGCGGGCCATGGCACGGCCGGGCCAGGCGCCGTATCAAATTCGGTCGCCTTTGACGATAGCACCGGCTGGGCTAATCACAAGGCGCGGGTGGTGGGGGCGCCGGCAGCTCCTTGAGCCAGTCGGCGATCACGGCCCAGACTTGGGGCTTGGCTGCGCCGGAAACAACCATCCCGATATGCCCTAAAGTGGGCTCGATGATATGCGCATTCCGCATGGCTTGGGCCAAGGCTCGCGCGCTCGCGGGCGGCACGATGCGATCGCGTGCCGGGATTAGATGAAGGCTGGGCAAATCGAGCGCCGCAGGGTCTATCACCTGCCCCGCGATCCGCCAATTGCCGATCGCCGGCGAATTTTCGCCATACCATTCTTGCAAACAGGTTTTGGCGACGGCGGCGGCCAGCGGCACCCCGTCATTGAGCCAATCTTCGAGTGCGACGAAGGCCTCGGCATCGGGGCCGTCCTGGTCCATTGCGGCAAAGCGCGAGAACTTCTTGACCGCGAGCAGCGGGTCGAGGGCCATGAACAGGGCCTGAATGGCATCAAGCGGCAATACGCCGGTCGGCTCGATCCAGCCGCGCCACAATTCGTAGCAGGACGCCAACCGGCGTGCCTTGTCGACGCCGTCGGCGTGAAAGTCCCAGGGTGTGGCCATCAAGACCAGGCCGGAAACGCCCCTATCCAGCCGGGCCGCCAGCGCCGCTGCGAGCAGACCGCCCATGCAATAGCCAAGGACAGGCATCGGTCTGCCGCCAGAGACTGCGACGAATGCGCGCTCCAACCGGCCCGCGATGTAGTCGGTAAGCAAGTATTGGCGCTCCACCTCACCGGGGGCGCCCCAGTCGACCAGCAATGGGCGAATGCCCTGGGTGGCCAGCCAACGCAAAAAACTCTGGCGGCGCGATAGGTCGAGCACATAGCCGCGATTAATGAGGGACGGTACGACGAACAACGGCAGGTCGCCTGAGGCGCCGTAGTCGAGAACGCGCGTGTCGCCCTCCGACCATATGGCGGGTGGATCGTCCAAATCACGTCGGTAAGGGTGATGGCGGTAGCGTTCCAGGCCAGTCAGAAACCGGTCGGAGCGGCGCCTTACTTCGCGCTCGACCGACGCGGCCCACGCCTCACTTGGTAGATCGGCGACTTGGTTGGCGAGATCGCCCATTCCCTTTCTGAGGCGCTCGCTCGGCCAATTCTCGAACCTGGCGTTCAAGAGCGGCAACGCGGTCAGCGAGCTCAGCCACGTTGCCTGCGCCGTCGCCAGATGCAGCGCCAGCGGGCGTGGCCCCCGCCTTGGCGTTAGGACCGCCTGCACCGTCATGGCGAGGCCCTGCGGTTGGCTGCGCGCCGGTGAATGTCGCCGCCATTGACCGCATGGCCGCGATCCAACCGGCGGGGTCGAGGGATTGCTGGCCGACCGACGCAAACCATCGGCCGAACGCTTCCGTCTCTGTGGGGTCGGCGGCTATGGCGGCCGCCTCCTCCTGCCAGAGATCGAGATAGCGTCGAGCCAACTCGGCCATCTCCGGCGGCTCCGTCTCGGACCCCGACGACGATGCTTCGGTTTTGGCCTTTGTCGGCCGCTTGT
Organism: Pseudomonadota bacterium; assembly: GCA_039030175.1. GTDB lineage: Bacteria > Pseudomonadota > Alphaproteobacteria > DSM-16000 > Inquilinaceae > JANQGH01. Next base: position 8,337 of record JBCCER010000044.1, on the reverse strand, counting down.
TCGGCTTGGAAGCGCCCTTCGATGTCATGTCTCCAATATAGCGTCGCACGGCAATCAAATGTCAGATATCGCAACCGGCATACCGGACCGCCATGTTGCGGCGCACAGTCGGTCTTGCCATGCATCAATGCCTCTTGTACCACTATTGCGCAGGACTCGTGCGGTATTGTGCCGCAACCCAAGGGTTTAAGGTACCGGGAATGGCCAGCAAAGCAGGCAGCGATCAGGACGCAAAAGCGGACCGCCCAGACCCGATCAAGATCAAAAAATACGCCAATCGGCGCCTCTATAACACCGCCACCAGCAGCTATGTCACGCTCGACACGCTGTGCCAAATGGTCAAGGAAGGCAAGGAGTTCGAGGTCGCCGACGCCAAGACGGGCGAAGACATCACCCGGTCGGTTCTGACCCAGATCATCGTCGAAGAAGAAGCCAAGGGCGAGAACTTATTGCCCATCGGTTTCTTGCGCCAATTGATCAGCCTCTACGGCTCGAACATGGACATGATCGTGCCGAACTATTTGGAATACACGATGCAGTCCCTGGCCGAAAACCAGGACCGCGTCCGCCAGTATTTTCAAGAAACGATGGGCGGCGTCCTACCCTTTGCCGGGCTGGAACAGATGGGCAAGCAGAACTTGGCCCTGTTCGAGCAGGCGATGCGGATGTTTTCGCCGTTTTCCGCATCCGCTTCGGAGGCATCGGCCGAAGATAGTCCGGCTGCGGACGGCGGTTCAAACGACGACATCGACGCCCTTCAAAAGAAGCTGGACGACCTTCAAGACCAGTTGAAGCGGCTGAACAAGAGCTAAGATCCCGCCGCTAAGCCCTTCTGAAAGGGCGCCGATTGCGCAACCACCCAAAGACAATCCCAGCTGCCAGACCTACGGCAACAGTGGCGATAGCAAGGGAGAACCAGTCGGCCCAAAAGTCCGGCAGGCCTCGTCTCAGTGCATTGGCGGCAAGGGCCAACACACCCGCCGCGAGGCCGACGACCACCGGCCATCGACGCCCTGAAGTGAGAGCCACCCGCTAGTCTTCGTCGCCGCCAAACATCTGTTCTTGCAGATAATTTTGCAGGCCGACATCCTTGACCAGACCCTGCTGGGTTTCCAGCCAGTCGATATGTTCTTCGGTATCGTCGAGGATGTTGGTCAGGATCTCACGGCTAACGAAGTCGCGATGCTCCTCGCACACGATGATGGCTGACTTAACGGCCGCCTGATTGCCCATTTCCGACGCCAGATCAGCCTCGAACATCTCCGGGACATTTTCGCCGATCTTTAGTCGGCCTAGATCCTGCAAGTTCGGCAAACCGTCCAGCATTAGGATACGCTCGATAAGCATATCGGCGTGCTTCATCTCACCGACCGATTCCTCGTAAACCTTATCCGCCAACCTCATCAGACCGAAATTCTTCAGAATGCGGGCATGCAGGAAGTATTGGTTGATCGCGGTAAGCTCGTTTTTAAGGATTCCGTTCAGTTCTTTAATGACAGCTGCGTCGCCCTTCATGGCCCCTCTCCCGGCATTGATTTGCGACCAATATAGTGCGGATAGAACAAAAGAGAATAGGTTTTATCGTTTATTTTCAATACGTTACTGATAATCATTCGCAATTGGATCGCGGCGGTCCCGGTCAATAGCAGCAAGGATCGATTTCACCCCCGATGCCGAAAATAGCGTCTCGATGTCAACCGGCAGCCGTCGTCGCCAATTCGGGTGCTCGTGCACCGTGCCCGGCAAGTTCATCATGTCGGGCAGGCCCAACAGGTCCTCCAACTGCACCATCATCAAGCGTGATGGTGTCTTTGCAAGATAGCGTTGGATGGCTTCGATCAGGGCGTTGGAGAGCTGTAGTTGCTCGCTGTCGGCTGGTGGGTCGGCGGGCCATACGCCGGCATCGATCAAAGCATCGATCAGCCGTCGTCTGTCCGCAATCCGGTCGGCCGCGTCGGCGTCGCGGACCTCTTCCGACGGGTAGAGTTCGAAGTGCCGGCGCACCGCCAAATCGGCACCGGTCCAAAATCCGGCGAGGGTCGGCAGATCATGGGTGCCGAAGGTGACAAGAGCGTCTTCCGGGTAGGTTTCCGCGCGGGCGAACAGATCCTCGCCGACCCGTTCGAACATCATCACCCGGTAAGAAAGAACGCCGGAGGCGGCCATGGCTTCGCGGAACCCCGGCGGCACAGTGCCAAGATCCTCACCGATCACAAGACACCGGTTGCGCCGCGATTCCAGCGCGAGAATCCGGCAAAGATCGTCGAACGGAAACGCGATGTATGCGCCCTTGTCCGCCGTGAACCCGTCGGGCACCCAGTAACCATGCAGCAATGCCATGGCGTGATCGATCCTCAGCGCACCGGCATGGGCCATGTTGGTGCGCAACGCTTCGATCCAGGCGGCATAACCCGTGTCTGCGAGGGTAAGCGGATTGAATGGCGATAGGCCCCAGTTTTGGCCGAGACGGTTCAGGAGATCCGGTGGCGCACCGACGCCGATACCCCTAACGAAACGCTCGGGTGCGGCCCAGATTGCCGCACTGGCCGGGCCGACGCCGACCGCAAGGTCGCGATAGAGACCGACGGCCATACCGGCCGCCTCTGCTTGGCTGGCAGCGGCATTGAGCTGCTGATCGGCCAGCCATTGCATCCAGATTTGAAAGCTAACCTCATCGGCGTGTTCGGCGGCGAAGGCATCAACACCAGGCGAATCCGAGCGCGAGACCTCCACCGGCCAGTTTCGACAGTCGAGCATCGAAAGGTCGTTAGCCGAAAGAACGGCCTGAAGTGCCATAAAGCGGCCAAATGCCTCCAAGGCATCGCTGGCCCGCTCGCGAAACTCATCGAACTCTTTTCGACGTTGGGCGTCAGCGTTCAGCCAACTGGAAAATGCCGCGCGCAGAACAGAGAGTTGAAGGTCGGTTACGGCCCGGTAGTCGATGAGTTCCTGAGACGCCAACTGATCGCGACGTCGACTAGACAGGAGAGCCATCGCGGCGGAGTTTGCCGTAACCTCCGGCACATCGAATGGGTCGATGTAGAGGATGTTCAGAAAATCTCTGCTGGCCGGCGAATAGGGGCTGTGGCTGTCCGGATCGGCTGGGTTCAGCGCGTGCAACGGATTGAGCCCTACGCTATCGGCGCCGGCATCGGCCGCCGCACGCGCCAGGTCGGCAAGATCACGATACGTGCCGATACCACCGGATCTCTTTCCGCGCAGGGAGTAGAGCTGGCAGGCAACGCCCCAGAGCCTGCGCCCAGGCGCCGCATCCTCCGGCTGCCAACATAGGCGCGGTGCGACAACCACAAGCGCGCTCAGCTGACGTCCTGCCACAGTGACAGCCAGGCGATGATATCCCTCCCGCAAATCGATCGGAAGCGTACAGGCACGTCGTACCATCTCCTGTCCGTCAAGCTGATAATCCTGATCGGGGGCGCAAGAGGATAGGTCGATATGACCGGAGTGGTGGGAGCCGCCCTCCTCGACCAAACGCCAGTCTGCGACCGATACGTCAGCCGGCAAATGCAGGTCTAGCGATACCGTTTCGTCTTCAGCTGGAACAATGATGGTGGGTGCCAGGCCCTGTCGCCAAGGCCTCTCTCGCAACGCCGCAAGGCTTTCGCGTTGCTGCCCTTCATCCTCGGCAGGCAAGCCCAACGACGCCAGAATCGCCTTGGCCGCGCCCTCGGACAAGGGATTATGCGTGCCGAAAATATCGCTGTACCCGGGCTCGATGCCGGCCGCATCGGCAAGTTCGAATAGCAGCGATCCCTGATCAGTCAACGGTCCTGCTTCACGTTATTGAAGTGCAAAGATTGCGAGGGATTGTCCCTGCAGATGGAAGCTCTCGCCCATGGCTACCGCCATATCGCCCTCTTGCCGCTCGGGAAACGCGGTGTCCAAAACGCACGACCAGCGCTGGCTAGTGGGCAGCACCGGCATCGCGAACGGAACGACGTCATCATGGGCATTAAACAGCACCAAGAAAACGGCGTCCGCCACCGGTTTGCCATCGTCACCCAACTCTTCTCCCGCTCCACCACCGAGAAGGAGGCCGACGGTTCTAGCATGCGGGTCTTGCCACTCGTCGGGCTGCTTTTCGGTGCCGTCCGGTGTCAGCCATAGGATGTCAGGGACACCAAGACCCGATGTCTCTTGCCCATGCAGAAAGCGCCGGCGGCGAAACACGGGATGAGCCCTGCGCAAGGCGATCAGGCGTTTTGCAAAGGTCGACAGATCCCGGTCGGCGGCTTCCCAATCGATCCACCCGATGGGATTGTCCTGACAATAGGCGTTGTTGTTGCCGCCCTGGCTGTTGCCGATTTCATCGCCCGCCAACATCATCGGCGTGCCCTGGCTGATCAACAGCGTAGCGAGAAGATTCCTGCGGGTTTGGGCGCGGGCAGTGTTGACCGCCTCATCGTCGGTCGGACCTTCGGCGCCATGATTGTGCGAGAGGTTATGGTTGTGGCCATCTTGGTTGTTCTCGCCATTGGCTTCGTTGTGCTTTTGATTGAAGGCCGTGAGATCGGCCAGGGTGAAACCGTCATGGGCCGTCACCAGATTGATCGACGCCCAAGGCCGCCTGCCGCGATGTTCAAACAGGCCCGCCGACCCGGCCACCCGGGCGGCAAGGCCCGCCGCTTGCCCCTCATCGCCGCGCCAGTAAGCACGGGTGGTATCTCGGAATTGGTCATTCCACTCCGACCAGCCGGGCGGGTATTGCCCCACCCGGTAACCATCCGGGCCGACATCCCAGGGCTCCGCAATCATCTTGATATGCGCGAACGCTGGTTCCTGGCGAACGGCGGCGAAAAAGGCGGCATCGGGGCTGAAACTGCCATGCCACGGCTCGCCCTCGGCACGCCGGCCCAAGGTAGTCGCTAGATCGAAGCGGAAACCATCGACCCGCATTTCTTCCACCCAGTAGCGCAGACTGTCCATGACCAGTTGGAGGACCCTTGGGTGGGCCGTGTTCAGCGCGTTGCCGGTACCGGTGTGGTTGATGCAGTGACGCTTGTTGTCGGGGACCAAACGGTAATAGGAGGCATTGTCGATGCCGCGAAAGGACAATGTGGGCCCACGCTCATCGCCTTCGCAGGTGTGGTTGTAGACCACGTCAAGGATCACCTCGATGCCCACTTCATGTAGGCGCGCGATGATCGTCTTCACCTCGTCGATGCCGGAGCCTGACAAGAAGCGCGGCTCAGGCGCGAAGAACGAGAGGGTGTTGTAGCCCCAATACTGCTGCAGCCCCTTCTCAACCAAGAACCGATCGTCAATGAAGGCATGAATGGGCAGCAACTCGATTGCCGTGACGCCGAGATCAAGCAGATGGTCGATCATCGCCGGTTGAGCGAGGCCGGCGAATGTACCGCGCAGTCCCTCGGGGATATCGGGGCGGGTCGCGGTCAGGCCCTTGACGTGCGCCTCATAGATGATGCTATCGGCCAAGGACCGTCGCGGGCGGCGATCGCGCCCCCAGCTGAACGCCGAGTCGACGACCCTACCTTTCAGCATTGACCTCGCATTATCCCGCCGGTCGAATGACAAGTCACCGCGCGATGAGCCTAGCCGATAGCCATGGTGCCCATCGATCCATCGGAAGGTGCCCGCCAGACTGCGAGCATAAGGATCCAACAGCAGCTTGAACGGGTTGAAGCGGTGGCCCTCTTGCGGCTCATAAGGCCCGTGGACGCGATAGCCGTAGACGAGACCTGGATGCGCGCCCGGTAGATAGCCGTGCCAAACCTCGTCCGTGTACTCTGGAAGTTCTATCCGCTCGCGTTCGCGCTGGCCGTTTTCGTCGAATATGCATAGCTCGACCTTGGTGGCGTGGGCGGAGAACAAGGCAAAATTGACGCCGCGCCCATCAAAGGTCGAACCCAGAACATTGGGATGGCCAGGCCGAATCCGTCCTGTGACGACGTAAGGGGCGGTGGGGGTATTCAATGGACTAGCGGCTGAGTTTGAAAAGGGGCGCCCCTTTTGGCGGGCGGAACGGCGTCTGGTCAAGCGCCGACGGTTAAGGTGCGCCGAGGATGACTGTCGCCAAGGGCGGCAAGGTAAGGGACAGGGAATATGGTTGGCCGTGCCATCCAGCCTCGTCTGCTTCGACACCGCCGAAATTGCCCAGCCCGCCGCCGCCATAAAGGACGGCGTCCGTGTTCAACATTTCCGTCCAGCGCCCGCCGACAGGTACGCCGACGCGATAGTCGGTGCGCGGCACCGGCGTGAAGTTCGAGATCGCGATCACGGGCTTGGCGCCGTCGCGACCACTACGCTGAAAGGCGAAAACCGACTGATCCACATCCCCGCCCTCGATCCACTGGAAGCCTTCGGCATCGCAATCAAGCTGATGTAGCGCCGGTGTATCGCGGTAGACCCGGTTGAGATCGCGCACCAGCATCTGCAGACCCGCATGGGGTCGCCAATCGGCCCCGTAGTCTTGTTCAACCAAGTGCCAGTCGAGGCTGAAATTGTGATTCCACTCGGCCCACTGGCCGAACTCGCCCCCCATGAACAGCAGCTTCTTGCCCGGATGGGTCCACATGAAGCCAAAATAGGCGCGCAAATTGGCGAATTTCTGCCAGTCGTCCCCCGGCATCTTGGACAAGAGCGAACCCTTGCCGTGCACGACCTCGTCATGGCTGAGCGGCAGCACGAAATTTTCGGAAAAGGCGTATAGCAGCCCGAAGGTCATCTCGTTGTGGTGATAACGGCGGTGGATGGGATCGTGGCTCATATATTCGAGCGTGTCGTGCATCCAGCCCATATTCCACTTGAAGCCGAAGCCGAGACCACCGGTGTAGACAGGGCGCGAAACGCCGGGCCAAGACGTCGATTCCTCTGCGATCGTCGTGACCCCGTCGAACTTGCCAAATGCCTCGGTATTCATTTCGCGCAGAAAGTCGATGGCTTCCAGATTCTCGCGGCCGCCGAAGCTGTTCGGTACCCACTCACCTTCCTTGCGGCTGTAATCGAGATAGAGCATTGACGCCACGGCATCCACGCGCAGACCGTCGATATGGTATTTGTCGAGCCAGAACAGCGCGTTACCGACCAGGAAGTTCGATACCTCCCGCCGGCCGTAGTTATAGATCAGCGTATTCCAATCGGGATGAAAGCCCTTGCGCGTATCGGCATGCTCGTAAAGCTGAGTACCATCGAACCCGCCCAGGCCATGGGCATCGGTCGGAAAATGGCCTGGGACCCAATCGATTAGGACACCCAGGTCAGCGCGGTGGGCCGCCTCGACGAAGGCCTGAAAGGCTTCCGGTGGGCCAAACCGGCTGGTCGGCGCATAAAGCCCCACCGGCTGATAGCCCCACGAGCCGTCAAACGGATATTCGTTGACCGGCATGAGTTGGATATGGGTGAAGCCCATGAAGTTGGCGTAGTCGACGAGATCGCGGGCAAACTCTTCATACGTCAGATAGCGGTTGTCAGGCCCGCGACGCCAGGAACCGAGATGAACCTCGTAGATCGAGATGGGAGCATCGAGCGCGTTGGCGGCGCCGCGCTTTTGCATCCAGTCGCCATCGGACCAGGCACGATCCAAGCGAGCGGCCACTACGCTGGCTGTGGCTGGTGGATGTTCGGCGGCGAATCCGAACGGGTCGGCCTTCAGCGGCGCTAAATTGCCGTCCGGCCCAACGATCTCGTACTTATAGCGGACGCCCGGCCCAACACCTGGGATGAACGCCTCCCAAACGCCGATGCCGTGGCGCAGGCGCATCGGGTGCAAGCGGCCGTCCCAGCCATTGAAATCGCCAACCACGGAGACACGCTGCGCGTTGGGCGCCCAGACTGCAAAGCTCGCACCGTCGATCCCCTCCATCGCCATCGGATGGGCACCGAAACGGTCATAGGCCTCTAGATATCGCCCCTCGCCCCAAAGATGGGCATCGATGTCGCCCAGGACAGGCGGAAACCGGAACGGGTCTTCGACGGTCGCCTCACCGCCCGGCCACCGAACATGCAGACGATAGGCAAGAGGCAAACTGCGGCTTGAAATCTCGCCGGCGAAAAACCCTTCGTCGCTCAGCCGATCAAGCGTTGCGAGCCGCTTGGCCGACTTACCGTCAACGACGTCGACGGCCTCAGCGCCTGGTTGGAATGTCCTAATGATCACGCTATCGGCGTGCGAATGAGGACCCAGGAAGCCAAACGGATCGGCATGACGGCCGGCGACGACCGCCTCGATCTGGCTCGCGTCATGCAGCGGCGCTTTGGCCGGCTTGGATTTCGGTCCGCCCCTGGTATCGCTCAAGCCCGCCTCCCTGTTGTCGCGGATCCTCGGCTAAGAGCCTGCCCGAAACTACCCTAGCATAG